>JAKADI010000153.1 GCA_021820675.1 Bacillota bacterium
CAGTTGAACCTCCTGTAGAATATCGCCCACATCCAGCACCCTCGGTTCAATATTCCAGTGGTGGGACACTTGTTGCTTCCAGTGCGACCACAAAATCGGTGGTAATGTCATTTTTAGACGATGATCGAAATCTGGAATTAAACGCGACAGAAAACGTATCAAAAAATCGCTGTCATGCTCCCAATCTTCGGTGTCTAGAGCCATTCTCAGGGGGTCATAAGGAAAACGGCATTCGATCCCGCCGCCTACGGACCACACATCCGCGCCCACACTCTTTAAGGCAGCATATTCCCCTTCGGGGTCGACAATGTAGACCGGTAGTGCGTGATAACGCGAACGTATAGCCTCCAACTTGGCGGCATAACTTTTCCCGGCTCCAGACCATGCTATGGTAATGGAATGAGGTGAAGGCATTAAAAATCGATTGACCAACACCAACGAATGATTGTGGGAATTGATACCCCACAAGGTCCCGTGCGGATGAACAATTTCTTCCGAAACAAGCGGAAACAATGTTGCCCACGTATCACTTTCCATCTCGCGAACAGACGTGGGCTGCTCTCCTAAAGGCAACGTCCACTTTAGACCTTGGAGATGTTGAAAATGTAGGGGTCTAATGACCATCAACATGCTTTCACATAAATTTTGTGCCATGGCGGTAGCATCATTCAATTCTTCTAAGGACGAAGCCCATAACGTCATCGTTAAATTGGTTTCCAAAATTCTTGCGTCGCCCCGAGCCAATTTCTGCCGTATCCGTTCGGCATCCTCAATCGCTGTTTCCATCGCCGGATCAGCGAGTTGCCCCTGCGCCTTTGTCGCCCGGTCAAGACCGCGACTCCACAAAAGATGGCGCCTCATGGAGCGTAATACGACTTGCGGAGGCAAGGGACCTTGATAAAAGGCGATCGTTAGTGGGTACGGGAACCGTAATAACGCATCAAACCAGCCCGGATGAACTTGTCGGGGATAGCCTATCACCATGAACGAACGCGTCCAGCGGTTTCCCACCTTCAACTGACGAGCCCCCACCTCAATAAAGTCAGGCCAAATTACATCAACAGCTTTGATGACTCGGCGGCGCCTTTTTAAGGGTCGTTTTATGCCCAATCCGTGTTGCCTCCAGCCACATAATTTTCTTGACCAAAGCTTGCTTGCAAAAACCGCAGCATCATCGGCTGGTCAAGCGTTTCCACCCGAATCCCTAACGGCCTCAATCCTTGTGTCAAAATCTCACGCCTCCGCAATAATTCTTGTTCCGCCTCATCCCAAAGAAACTCTCCTTGTTTCTGAGCGATTCTTCGGGAGTCAAAACCCTGCCAAGACAATGCAATGTAAAATCGTCGTTTTACCAGACGCTGCCCATTGACCGTATCGTGAAGAAATTGGATGTAATCGCCTAATGACGGGCGCAGATGGGCTTCTATCGACTCTTCATGGCTTTTAAGGTCGGCAAGATAATCGTCGACACGAATAAAATCCGATTGAACAAACAATTGGACCGGGAAATTGAGACCATTAAGGAAATTTGCATAACCTTTTATCAAGCGCTCTTGATCGCTCACCGAACGTAAAGCAAAGTTTATCGGTATGGCTTCCAAAATAGCTACATACCGATCTTTATGAATAAGACAGATTCCCGGTCCAATCGCTAGTATCGGGAACAGTTTATTCATATAGATATCCACAACATCATCTCCTCATTGGCCTCTATGGCAAGTAGCGGCGAGGCTGGATTAAAAAATTCGCAATGATAACGGCCCATTCTGGCAGACTCCGTGTCTGAATGCGGATCATGGCCACCAAAAACCCCAAAGAGAGAATCAAGGTCCGCGCAATATAAGCCATGACATTGGTCCATCCTCCGTGTCTCCACATCATCATGTCGACGACAATCGCAGCTACCGGCCACACTAGGTCTTGAAGTCTCATTCCTCCCAAAATGGGAGGATCCGCCGTCAGCGGCACCGCCACCACTGCGTAAGAGTTTTCGGCCACTCCAGAGTCTCCCTTCGTTTATAGTTAGGATGCTGATGTCAGCGCCGAGTCCCTTCCCATCCGACAATTAAGCTTTTCAACGTTAGACACGTCGTAAGGAACACTTCCTTGGCACAGATTCATCAGCCACAGATCCGGCCACTGAAGCCACATCCGGGGACCAAGGCTTGGCAAGTATACTCGGCACTGTGTTCAAGTCTTTGCTTAGTCAGGAAGCCTATGACGACGGTCCCACGGCTCCTACAATTCGCCGTACCTGCGAGGGCAATTTCACCATGTAATAGAGCAGAGCAATTTCTTGCAATTGCCCCACCACGCTACCGGATTGATAGGCTAGCATATGAACGAATAAATAAAACACCATAGCTTGTAAGCTTTGAATAAAGATGGCAATTAACAATTCCTTGAGTAAATTCGCTAAAGCAGTCGTGTGTGTATGGATCATCCAAAACAGCCCAAACCACGGAACCAATGCTAATAACACCACGATTTCAATGTTGCGAATGAAATAATAGATGCCAAGCATAAAGGCCAACGCGACAATGGCTGCAGTTAAGACGGCGACTATTATGGGATTTGTCAAAAGGGCCAGGTTCGACGAAAAGGGCAGGGTGACAGTGGCGTGAGCTGTCAACAAACTTACCACGGCATTATTGAATTGCAAGAGCTCATTGACCAGCGGCACCGCCATCAATACCCAAACAATTTGAGCGAGGCTTCGGTGCAAGGCTATAACCGGCGACAACCCAAAGCGTTGGAACTGCAACTCCGGCCATTGTGACTGAATTAATGCGATAATGATAAAAACCGAACTCGCCGCTATGGCAAGATTTCTACTAAAATCAAACAATTGATAAGCTGGCAACGATAACCGAAAGGGATAAAACACGCTGTGACGCAGTATGAGTTGGCTAAATCCGATCAGTGCGCGGTCTAATCCTCCACTAATCCAAGCCAACCACCCGTGCAACGGGCTCGGAACCACCATGCGATGAACATTAGCTTGCCGCATACTGGAGGATCTGCCGAATAACATCAACCAGGAGGATCAAGACCAGTCCGGTTGCAGCTCGGGTCATGAGTTCTTTGGCCGCTTGGACACTACGAGGGCTCTGCGCGATCATAAACCGTATTCCTCCATAAACCATGACCAGGGAAAATAATCCTCCGGCAACATCCACAAGCAGAGTCGTCAGCTTGGTGATTAAGGACATGACATGCGCTGTCGGCATTCCTTTGGGCCTCCCATCTTGCCTCACCGGTACTGCCAATGAGACTTGGGACTATCATAGCGAAGAATTCTGTCAGGTTTCCTGTAGAAGTTGCAGGGGAGAAAACGGAAAGAAAAAAGGACAAGCGGATCCTTGTCCTTTCAATGCAGTGCATTCTCCCCTATCGAGCCCGGGCCGGCTACGATGGAGATATCCGAGGTCGCCTTCGAAAGTTCCCGGTGCTACGACCACCGCGCCGTGCCGTCTAGGCACCGTACGTCTTACGCTGGATCTCCCCAGGCCTTGGTTCACACCGCTCCGGCGCTCGTGGCCCTATTATAGAACATATCGCGTTCTTTATTATCTCGCCTCACAGGTTTAGGCGCTTGACCTCCTCCCGGCCTGGGAAGAGGCATGCACGGGCATTGTCTTCATGCGGCTTAGACGTGTTGCCGGTGCTTTAACCTTGCTTGTCGTCTTCGCTCTGCCTGATGAAACCGGTCCATCTCCTCGGGTGTTTCCGCAATCAGTGGCGGCACCTGGACAGGCTTGCCGGTATCGTCGAGCGCAACAAAGGTCAAGTAGGCCGTACTCGTCTTCTTCACATCGTGATCGTGCAGATCTTCTCGATAAACGTCAACACCAATTTCCATAGACGTACGCCCCACCCAGTTGACTTGTGCAATGAGTCTAACCACCTGGCCAACCTTCACCGGATGCAGAAACTCTAAAGAGTCCATAGACGCCGTCACAGCAACATGCCCGGCATGGCGAGCCGCGGTAATGGCCGCGGCCAAATCGATCCAGTGCATGAGGCGCCCGCCTAGGATATTTCCGAGTTGATTGGAGTCTCCCGGCAACACTAACTCCGTCATCTCAGTCCGAGAAAAAGTTGGCGTGCGTCCGTTATCCAATGTGTATCGTTCCTTTCGTCATGCAAGCGTTTTGAGCTGTATAAGTGTGCCCTCAATCCAACATCCTAACATCATTATGGGCGAGGAGGGAAATAGTGTGAGTATTAAGTCGGGACGGTCGCACATGCGTCAGCGTCTTTCGAGGACACACCAAGGTTTTCAGAAAGATCTGGGAACTTTTACGCTGACACTTTTGACATTGGGCGGTATCATGGGTTCCGGACTCTTCATGGCGAGTGGTCTTGCCATCAAAAGGGCCGGCCCTAGTGCGTTAATCCTTTATGGGATTGGGCTTATCGCCATGTACCTTGAAATCTCTGCCCTGGGGGAAATGTCTATCGCCTCGCCCACACCCGGATCTTTTCTCAATTACACCAAAGTTGTCTTGGGTCCGGGATGGACTTTCGTGGCCGGCTGGATCTTTTGGTTCTCAAGCGTCTTGACCATGTCCAGTGAGGTGACGGCAGCCAGTTTGTTCTCACGGCTATGGTTTCCTCATATTGCCTTATGGGTCTGGTCGTTGGCTTACTCGGCCTTCATTATTGCCGTCAACTTCATTAGCGTGCGAGGTTTCGGCACTGTCGAGGACATCATGGCCGGCGTCAAATCAATCGCCGTGTTGCTTTTTGTCGTCATCGGCATATTGGCCCTGACCCATACGCTCCCCTCGACTCCTTCCTACGTCGCTCGTGCAGGCTTTGCTAGTTTTCTTAATCACGGCGGATGGGTACCCCATGGATGGCTTGGAGCAGCTCCGGCTTTCCTTCTTGTGTTATTTGCCTATGCGGGCACAGGCGTAATAGGATTGGCCGCGGCAGAAACGAAAAATCCTAGACGCACGATCGCCCGAACCATTCGTTGGACGGTAGGGCTTGTGGCAATAATGTACTTGGGCTCGATTCTCTTGATTTTAAACTTGGTACCCTGGCAGCACATGTCGTCTTCGGTTTCGCCATTCGTCCTGGCCGTCAGTGCGACCCGGTTCCCCTATGGCGCGGCTATTATGAACCTGGTGTTGTTATTCGCGGTATTATCCACAATGAATGCCGCACTATATTCCAATGTGCGAGTTCTTTACGGTCTGGCTCATGCTCACCAGGCGCCGCGAACCCTGGGAAAATTAAATGCCAAAGGTGTGCCCGCCAATGCCATTTGGATGAGTGCGGGTCTTCTCGCATTAACCATCATTTTAGCTTATGTCCTTCCCGCTAAGGCTTATGGATATTTGGTAACGGCTACAGGCTTCCAAGCCATGTTCATTTGGTTTATGGTGCTGTTAACCCAGATTTATTATCGCCCTTATCTCAAACGTCACCATCCCGATCGGCTAACGTACCGGCTGTGGGGTTTCCCGTATACCACCTACCTGGTTATTGCCGTCATATTCGTTGGGCTTTTAGCCTCTCCGTTCGCAACCGGGGAAGAGATAGGAGCTATTGTTGGACTCGCCGGAATTATCATTGCCTGGATCGCCTGGTTAGTGCTGCGTCATAGGCTTAAGGACAGCATATCATCTTCGTGAGCTAATTAAG
>JAKADI010000154.1 GCA_021820675.1 Bacillota bacterium
CCCTCTGATTTCTCTGTTGTCTCTTTTCCATTTCCTATAAGTTTCTCCATACGTTCCTGTGTGTTTATCCATAAAAGACCACGGTTTCTTGAAAAACGGCCGCCCATGATATAGTGAATGTGGTGGCTTGAATCTATATTATAGGGGAAGATCAGGTGATGGGTTGTCGGCTTCAGATTATGACGTGATTGTGGTTGGAGGTGGCCCTAGTGGATTGATGGCAGCAATCGCCTCGCAAAGTCTCGGAGCGAAAACAATTCTTGTCGAAAAAGGACATAAATTGGGGCAGAAATTAGGGATTTCGGGCGGAGGCCGCTGTAATGTCACGAACGCCAAGCCTCTGGATCAATTTATTCAAAATATTCCGGGCAATGGCCGATTCTTGTATTCCGCGCTATCCAACTTTGGTAATCGCGACATTATCCAGTTCTTTGAGAACCTAGGCATTAATCTTAAGGAAGAGGATCGTGGACGCGTCTTCCCCGTATCCAACAAGGCGTCCACCGTAGTAAAAGCCTTAGTCGACCGGGTAATCACAGTTGGCGTGGAAATACGCCAAGATAGCCCAGTTTGTGGTTTGCAGGTGCAGGATCAGAAGATCCAGGGAATTATGTTAACATCGGGACACCCCATCTTGGCACATGCTGTAATCGTAGCAACGGGCGGAGCAAGCGTTCCCCGTACCGGTAGTACGGGCGACGCATATGCCTGGGCCCAAGCCTTGGGTCACACCATTGTGAATCCATATCCTACGGAGGTACCGCTAACCAGCGACGCGCTCCTCATCCGCCAACGCCGACTGCAGGGATTATCTCTTCAAAACATTATCATCCGTCTCGTAACAGGACATCATAAAACTCTGGCAACAGAATCGGGCGACATCCTTTTTAGCCATTTTGGATTGACCGGTCCCGCTGCGCTCCGGCTCAGCCACTATGTTTCCACCGCTCTACGTCAACCGTCTCCCCCCACGATGACGGCCCTCATCGATCTCGCTCCGGATCGGTCTGACAAGAGACTGACCGATCAATTACAGCAAGGGCGCCTCGATAGTCCGCGTCGCCAAATTCGCCGATTTATGAACCAAACTTGGCCAGAACGATTGGCAGATATTTTACTCGAAACTGTCAACATCCCAGCTTCCCTGCCTATGGGCCAAGTATCCAATGCACAATTCCAGGCTTTGGCCCAGGTAACCAAAAATTTTCCTCTCGCCATTACCGGTACGTTACCATTAGAAAAAGCCACAGTGACAGGTGGGGGGATTTCCGTTAAAGACATTGACCCGCGCACGATGGCCTCTAAGCGATGCCAAGGGCTGTATTTCGCTGGGGAAGTCATAGACGTCCACGCACACACAGGTGGTTACAACATCACCGTAGCATTTTCAACCGGCCATTGTGCCGGTACTCACGCCGCATTATTTACCGATCAATACGGCAAAGCACCTTCCCCGCCGTAACGTCTGTTATGGCTGAGTACCCCAAAACCGCGCCAAAAAAAGGTCCCGCCCTGATGCCCGGCGATAACGCTGATAGTGTTCGGAGTGAGTTCGATAAAACCCTTGGTGATAATCCTCCGCCACATAGAATGGGCCCGCTGGCAGAATGTCTACAGTAATTGGAGCCGGAAAACGCCCACTGCCATCCAAAAGTACCTTAGACTCTTCAGCTTGCCGTTTTTGGGCTGCGTTATGATAAAAGATGGCTGGACGGTACGAGGAACCGCGATCATAAAACTGACCACCACTATCCGTGGGATCGATTTGCTGCCAAAATCGCTCCAATAATGCTCCGTACGAGACTTGATGGGCCTCAAACGTGATTTGAACAGCTTCGCAATGACCTGTGGTACCGGAACATACTTGCTCGTAAGTAGGATTAACCGTTGTTCCCCCAGTGTATCCGGAAGTGACCTCTATGACCCCGGGTATTTCGTCGAACGGGTGCACCATGCACCAAAAACAGCCTCCCGCAAATGTCGCCAGTTCTCCGTGATTTTCTAATGGCATCGCCGGTACACTTTCCCTCCCTGTAGTTTTACGTGTTTTGAGTATATCACGGTATGATGGAATCTTCCCCGAATCCTTGCCAGAGGTCTCATCCCTGTCAGGTAACCTTAGTCAAACAACGGATTGCAAAAGAAGGGCAAATACGTCTTGAAACAATGCAAGTCCTCGCACAAACCACGCGCGTAATTCCTCAATATTGTCGTCGTCTATCCGGCCCGGACGATACAAGGCGATACGGCAGGAACGCCGATGATCGTTATCTTCCCACGATAACGACCGAGGGAAACGCTGTTCAATATCGTGGCGCATGGTTCGTAGTCCCTCAAATATCCGGTGATTTGCCATTTTATCTCCCGTATCAATGCTCAGTTCAATGCGAATTCGCCCATCCTTGCCAAACGACAAGGTGTAGGTCACTCCTTTATGTCCTGAAGCAAAACTAAACCACGACTGTGCCAATGGCGTACGGGTTCCACCCATCTCTAAAATGAGTGATGCCCAGAACTCCCGGTATTGATCACGCCGGGACATCTTCGGTGTACCGTGCAGTTCCTGTTCCACAAGATGTTGAACAGCTTCGTCAGCAGAAAGATTAAGGTCGCTTATATAGACGCGAAATTGTTGCACCAGCGATTTCGGTAAAGTCACGACAATCTCCTCGCGATCTGCATCCGGGTTTACGCGTGCAAATTGCTTTAAGTAACCTGGCATCCTATGTTCAATTCTCCTTATATACATCACTATGGTCCATCTTAGCATAACTTAATTTTTATTGTCACATTATCTTATCCCGTGTGAATAGCTGTGATACTTCTTTCATCTGTTGTCCAAAGCTGTCTGCGGGATAACGCAAGACGTCTCTTGAGGCATCTCCTTACTATACCTTCCTAACCTCCTTTAGCCCGTGCATCTATGTTTATAGATAGTTACCTTTGATATAACGTTACTCCATGTAAGCACTCAGTTTGTTCTTGCTTTGTATATCCTTGAGTCCTTCTTAATATTTATGTATTTCTTTGTCATGTAACGATGAACAATACACGATAATCGTTATAGACACCCGAAGAATCTGGTGGTGCCAGAAACCCAACATTGCCTCCCCACAGGATTTATTGGCCGAAAATTGGATGGATTTCCAGCACAAAAAACTTATCCGACAGGCGTAGTTCGGTTTGAGGACAAATAGTCAAAACGACGCGAATATGCTATGAATGATAGTGAATCTCATTATGAACATAGGAGGGGTTGACATCATGGATCAAGAATCCAAAAAGAAGAGTTTACGCATGATCACATATGGCCTTTATATCCTCACAGCAAAAGACGACGCTGAACTATCAGCAGGCACCGTCAACTGGGTTTCGCAAGCATCATTTACCCCGCCACTGGTTATGGTCGGCGTAAAAAACGACAGCCATTTGCACACACTGGTTGAGAAAACGCATCGATTTGCCCTTAATGTCTTAGCCCAAAGTCAAAAGAATATCGCGTCGGATTTCTTCCGGCCGGTCCAAGTCGATGGCAACCAACTTAATGGTCACGCCTTTGAACTCTCCCCCGCCTACCACTATCCCCTATTAACAGAATGCCCCGCATGGTTCGAGGCTAATGTTACCGACACCGTTTCACGGGGCGACCACACGGTTTATGTTGCGGAAGTGACCGACGCCGGAGTACGCCAAGCTGAAGCAATTCCCTTGGTAATGCGCGATACGGGTTGGTTCTATGGAGGGTAAACCCCCAGTCCGAGGCTCTTTTGGAGACGCAGTTAACAAAGTCCCGCGGCACCGACGAGGAAACACCCGACAACACATTAACACCCTTGCAGGTAACGAAAGGAGGTTGCGGCGCCTCCCCCGACCTGAGTGCCGTGGTGCCCGCGCCGTAAAGTCACGATGGACGTAAACACAGCAATTACCCAAGATTGGCTCGAAATTTTCGCGGAACAGTATCATAAGGACCCTTGGCGCACCCAGGTGGCCAATGCCATCCAAAAACACGGAATTCAAGCGGCTGCGCTCAACAACCAGCACATAGCTGATATTCCCTTTACCTTTTCGCATGAAATCTCATCCGGCCCCATCACGCATCAACGACAAAGCGGACGGTGTTGGATTTTTGCTGGCTTAAACGCCTTGCGCATCCCATTGATGCAACAACATAAAATCAAAGAATTTGAAATCTCTCAAACCTATTTGATGTTCTGGGATAAGTTGGAGAAAGCCAATTATTTTTTAGACAATATCCTCCAAACTTTAACGGAACCGCTAGACAGCCGGATCGTATCCTGGCTATTACAAGCCCCCGTTCAGGACGGCGGGCAATGGGACATGTTGGTCAACTTGATCGAAAAATACGGTGTCGTTCCCAAATACCTTATGCCTGAGACGCATCACAGTAGTCAGTCTATGATGATGAACCGCATATTGACCCTTAAGCTCCGAGAAGATACATTCACACTACGTACACTTTATGACCAAGGCGCAACAAACTCCGAGTTAACCGAACGAAAGATGCGGATGGTCGCAGACATCTATCAAATGCTGGTCCATTTTTTAGGAGAACCGCCAAGGACTTTTACCTTCGAATATCGTAATGAGGACAATGAATTCCATCAAGAGATGGATCTTACGCCGCACACCTTTTACGAAAAATATATTGGCATCGATTTATCAGACTACGTCAGCCTTATCCATGCGCCGACCGCCGACAAACCTTACGGGCGCGTTTACACTGTCCAATTTTTAGGAAATGTACGCGGCGGGCATCCTGTTCGTTATCTCAATGTAGAAACTGCAGTACTCAAAGATGCGGCACTGAATCAACTTCTTGAGAACGAGGCTGTGTGGTTTGGTTGCGACGTCGGCAAGATGTCTGATCGTAATTTGGGAATTATGGATCCGGCACTCTTTGACTATGCCTTAACACTAGGGGTACCGTTTACTTTGGACAAAGGAGCTCGCCTTGATTATGGGGAGAGCCAGATGACGCATGCCATGCTTCTGACGGGCGTCAATCTCGTGAAAGGTCAA
This sequence comes from Bacillota bacterium, assembly GCA_021820675.1. Classification (GTDB taxonomy): domain Bacteria; phylum Bacillota; class Sulfobacillia; order Sulfobacillales; family Sulfobacillaceae; genus Sulfobacillus. Next base: position 5,044 of record JAKADI010000154.1, read on the forward strand.
CCCAATCGATGGAAGGTGGAAAATAGTTGGGGCCCGGAACCCGGAAACCATGGATTTTTCGTTATGAGCGATGAATGGTTTGATGAGTACCTTTATCAGGTGGTCGTCCACAAAAGTCGGTTGCCGTCAGAACTCACTAGCGCGCTGCAAGACGATCCTGTTGTATTGCCCCCGTGGGATCCCATGGGATCACTGGCCCGCTAATCGCCGCCGCCACGCGCTGGTGCCATGCGACAAGGACACAGCGCGTGGCTCATGATGGATGCCTTATTTAAAACTAGGGCGATTCCAAAACGCATGATTCGCTTGATCCCGGGCCTCCAACGCTTCTAAACGCTGTTGGAGACCTGGAGTTAGCGCTGCAACCTGCCGAATAATATAGTTGATTAACACAAAAGGTGCCGCGTACGAATCAAATAATGAGGCGCTCGCCACCGGCACAACAATGACGGGATCGGCTAATTGAACCGCTGGTGACACCCAGCGATCGGTAAAAGCCGCCACTTGTATGTTTTGTTGACGCAATCGCTCCAACCAGGTGATCAAAGACAGGGGGTAGCGCGGGAAAATCCACGCCACCACTAACGAATCCGGATCAGGGTCCAGGCC
>JAKADI010000155.1 GCA_021820675.1 Bacillota bacterium
TAAACTCTTCGCAATCGCCCAATTGGCAAAAAACCGTTCAAATGCTCTGGGAGATGCTATACCAGGTTGTTCAGGAGGAAGAAAGTGCTCCGGTCGTTGAAAAATCCCAGGATGCCTACATGCTAGCGAACAGACTGCGTAAGAAGCAGGTTCCTTACCGTTTGCGCGGCGGTATGGACCCCACAAATGACGCGAATACCCTCGACCTAATAGATCACACGATTCGCCTGTTAACCGAACAAATTCGCTTGCAGAATTTAACGGAAGATCTTCATCGTATTAATTTGGTGGAGCTTAGCCGCAAGTCCCATTCCCGTCCCTTACGGGGTTCAATAAGTGAATTGGCCAGAATTGTCAGCCAGGCTGCCAGCGACCGGTTCGATGAACATGTCGAAGGGCGGTTGGTCCTGACCTCGCATCCGACGGAAAGCACCCGGCGCACCATTTTGCAACATCTCCGCAAGATTGCCACCTTATTGGAACATCCCGAGTTCGATGCGTCGCATCCCTCTTGGCGGCATGACCTTACCGAATTGTTGCGCGTCTTGTGGCGCACACCCAATCAACGTGCAGCGCGGCCCACCGTCCTGGATGAAGTGGAACTCGGTTTGTATTATATTCGCCAGTCGCTCTTTGACGCCTTGCCCGCCGTCTTTGATGACCTTGAGGCGGCATTCGGCCACCCGACCCCGGTTTCATGGGCGATCGATTCATGGATTGGCGGTGACCGTGATGGTCACCCCTTTGTTGACGTGGCTATCACCCAAAAAACCTTGCAGCGCCACCAGGAAGTAGCTGTCGAACTGTATCTCCACTCTTTAGAAGAATTAGAGCGAACCCTCACAGCAGAGCCCCGTTACATCCATGATCTCGACGTGTTCGAACGGTGGATGACCGCACAAGGACGGTTATTTTTAGACCGGGCTGATGACCTTCGGCAACGCTATCCGCAAGAACCGTTGCGACAAATGATTGGACTCATTGCGGAAAAGCTGAAGGTTACTTTGACCCACCGTTTGGGAGGTTATGTATCTGGCCATAACTTTTTCCACGACGTCGAACAACTGGCCAAACATTGGGATCCAGATCCCCATAAATGGCCGCGCGAACTGCGGATCTTGCTGCGGCAAATCCAGATTTTTGGTTTACATTTGGCAGCCTTGGACATTCGTCAGCACAGCCGCGTTCACACCCAAGCGATGGCCGAAATTTTTGGTGCCGATTATTGGGATTGGACCGATGATGAGCGCATCCAGGCCATGCATGAAGCTTGGTCCCGCCCCGTGGACTTCATTCCGCAAAGTCCCATTACACAGGATTTGAAGGATGTGCTGGAACTCACCGCTCAATATCAACGAGTGTCGGGAAATGACGGCATACGAAATTATCTCGTTAGTATGGCTCATCAGGCGAGCGACCTTTTCGCGGTGCTTTTTCTAACTCATCTTACCGACTCCCGGATGTCTGTCAATATTATTCCCGTTGTTGAAACCTTAGATGACTTAGAAAAAGCCCGGTCCATGATGGAGAAAGTCAACCGCGATGCGTTGTGGCGCGAACATATCCAACGGCGCCAGAACTATCAAGAGGTGATGCTCGGTTATTCGGACAGCACCAAGGACGCCGGTAGCTTAACGGCTTCCTGGGCCATCTTCCGAGCGCAATTGGACCTGACTCAGTGGGCCGAAAAGAACCAATTACACATAGGATTCTTCCATGGTCGCGGAGGAGCATTGGGACGAGGGGGAGGTCCTACCTCCTACGCCATTACGGGCCAACCCAGCGCCAGTGTTAGAGGCTTTTTACGGATTACGCAGCAGGGAGAGGTACTCTCCCAGAAATTCTTGTTACCCAAGATCGCCTACCGCAGCCTGGAACTGATGACTGTATCGCACGCCCGCGCTGTCTTGTTTCCCAGTCTCGATCCGGATCCCAGCACAGTGGCAGACATGAACACCTTGGCGCATATCGCCTTTCAGCAATATCGGCAACTCATCAACCACCCCGACTTTTGGGAATACTTCTTGGCGGTTACGCCAATTCGCGAGATGAGCGCACTGAATTGGGGCTCTCGTCCCTCCTGGCGCGAGCAGTTTCGATGGGAAGACCTCAGAGCCATTCCTTGGGTGTTCTCGTGGACCCAAAATCGGATACTATTGCCCGGATGGTATGGGTCCGGGCATGCGCTTGATGCACTCTTACAGGAGGGAAAAGCGGACCTCCTGAAACATTGGTATAAGACCTGGCCGTTTTGGACCACGACCATGCACAATTTGGAGCTAGCCTTAGTCAAGTCGGATATGCACGTAGCCATAGCGTATCACGACCTCGTCCCTTCAGCCTTAACGGCACAATTTTGGCCTCTGATTCAAGACGATTACAATCGTCTCCATGATGCGCTATTGACCATTACAGGACATTCTCAGCTGTTGGATGACCAACCTCGACTCCAAGAAGTGATCCGCTGGCGCAACCCACACGTTGATCCGCTCAACTATCTGCAGATTGAACTCTTGGCGCGCTACCGCGAGAGCAATAATGATCTACTGCTCCCCTTAATCGCCAAGACGATGGAAGGCATTGCTTTAGGTATGCGCAATACTGGTTAATAAGGAAGGCGGATCAGAAGACTCCCCTGTGATCCGCCCGTTTTGTTTGCCTCTTCCCGAAATCGGGTGTCCAAAACCTGGGGATCTCGGGATCCTATGTGCGGTCATTAAAGTGCTGGCTATAATAACGCAAGGTCGAACGATAGGGATCAATCTCTTTTTTAAACGCCGGTTCGCCCAAAATGACAGTCCACAAAAGCCGAAATGCACTACCCCGGTCATCATCTTGCCATAGGGTTAAAGCATAAAAGAGATCAATGGCGACATCATGGGGAAATTCCTTGTGCGCCTTCTCAAGCCACTGGCGCGCATCATAAATAAGTCCATTCATGCGCAAGTCGTTAGCTAGGCTAATTAATATCTGCCGTTTTAGGGCCTTGGGCGGATCGTGCGTTAGAGCTTGGCGATACCAATCAATCGCTTCGGGGATCTTGCTCAATTCGTCCAAAATGAGGCCCATTTCCAATTCTAAATAAGGATTATCGGCTTCTTTCTCCATCCACTGTGCTAGTTGCTCACGGGCATCCTCAAACTTTCCACGATTTTTCAGGTGACGAATCACCGTTAAATCTGGTTCTTGCATGGAAATTCCTCAATTCGTTCTATGTCATATTCCCGATTTTAACTATACCATGATTTAGAGACTCCGCACGTATTGTGCCAGGCCTGCCTGTCGGCATGATATGCTGAATATTAAGGGGAGCCGAAGAGCTCCTCAGAAAATTTTTTCAGCAACACGCAAAGACGCGAGGTGAAGAAAGCCATGGAGCAACGTTTTGAGGTCGTTTTTCATATCAATGACGCGTCACCTCACAAACAGCGGGGCACGCTAAAAAATATTTCCAACCTCTTAGCAGAAAGTCCCGATATTCGTGTAGAACTGGTGGTGCAAGGTGATGCGATTACGCTTGTCACAGCCCAAGAATCGCCATTTGCCAATGCATTGGCCGCTTTACAGCAGCGCGGCGTGGTCATTGCCGTATGCCGGAATACCTTGAAAGCCAAGGGAATGACTGACACCGAACTCCTGGATGATATGACCATTGTTCCCTCGGCCGTGGGTGAACTGGTAAGACGCCAACAACAAGGGGCGGCGTACATCAAGCCATAATTCTGGCAACACCATAACCTGGGGCATCGCCACTGCCCCAGGGCTCCTTTTGGAGGGTGCCCTCACGAACACATTTCCTCTTTCCGGTAGGTCTGCTTTCCCCTGGGCGCGCATAACATAGACCCAAAAGAGCTGTCGCCGAAGTTTGAGACGACGAAGCCACCATTGTCTGCGTGAAGGAGGCCACGACCATGACATGGAAAGAAGCGCTTCAAGAAGCCGTTGAGGAACGAAATTTGGCCGAACACGCCTTTGCTCATGCGGCTGCCGAATATTGTGATTTTCACATCTACCGGCTTCAGGCAGCCGAGGAAAAAGTGCGGATGATTATCCGCCAGGCGCGCACGGCCATGGGGTATCCCAGCATCCCCTTAAAAGCGACCGCAACTTTGCCGCAAATTGCTGTTGCTCATCAATCCGGTGACCCTCAGGAGCGAAATGCCGAAGATGAGTAACCGTGGCGCTGCGCTTCACGAACTTTGGCACTCATTTCTTCAGCCCATAACTCCAACATGAGCAAAGAATAGATTTTCCTGGCTGTTGTGCCGTTGCCGGGGCCCATGTCTGCCAACAATCTTTGAACTTCGTCGATATTCAGCCAGTCTTGCGTCATTGCCGATTCACTGGTCAACGTGTCCCAGGCAATGTCGTGTAAGGGTCCCGCTAAAAGATCTGTCAGCGGGGTAGGAAATCCTTGTTTAGGACGTCTGACGACATCAGGCGGAAGAACTCGTTTAGCAACTTCCCGCAAGACCCGTTTATCGTCTTTTCTATAACGGCGTAGCGCCAACGGCAAGCTGAGTGCCAAGTCAACGACCTCATGATCGCAAAACGGAACACGAATCTCTAAGTTATAGTGCATCCCGATGCGATCAGCCTTTAGCAGCACATCGTCGGGTAGAAACCATTGCACATCGAATCCTTGCATAGCCTGAAGCTCCGATAACCCGGCATGGCTGGCCCAATATTCGGCCACGGCTCCCGGACGATCCGGCTGGTACCACTCATTCCGCAGAATAAGACGCTGTTCTTCCGGATTAAAGGTAAAACCCACCCCACGGTAACGGTCGCTAATGGGGGTCTCAGCGCGGCGAAAGGCGTTAGATCCCGGCCAGTTCCGGCTCGTCCAGACTCTTCTCGCCCATGTCGGCATTCGGCGCAACCAGGCCAGACTTTGAACTTCCCCATACCCGGCATAGCCCGCAAAAATTTCATCGGCGCCTTCGCCGGATATCATCACGGTCTCTTGTTCAGCTGCCGCTTTCGCCACCCCGTCCAGCGGTAGTACCGTTGGGTCGGCCATCGGCTCATCTAAAACGTACGCTAACTCGCGAACCCGCTCCGGGGTAATCGTCAAATCGACATTCACGCGGTGCAAGGTAATTCCGTATGCGTTGGCAACTTTTTCGGCCCAAGCCAACTCATTATACCCCGGATACTTCTCCGGAAACGTCGCCGACCAGGCCTCTACTGGTCGATTAAGCGTTCCGGCCGCAATGGCTGTCAGCACACTGGAATCGAGGCCACCAGAAAGAAATACACCCAACGGAACGTCTGACGCCAGATGTCCGCGCACGACGTCCACGAGTAATCCATGCAGCCGATCCGCCCAGTACGTCATCTGCAGGGTCGAATCGGGTTCCATAATCGAGGGCTGCCAATAGAGCCAGCGTTGTCGCCGCCCATCAGCGTGGACGATCATCACTTCACCGGGGCGCAGTTTCGTCACATTTTTAACCAAAGTGTGGGGGGCCGGAACAAACCGATGCCCCAGATAGCTTGTAAGCATCTTGGGGTCGACATCAAAATGAAATCCGTTCAAATACATAAACGACTTCAATTCCGAAGAAAATGCCAACATATCCGCCGTCTCGTATAAGTATAAAGGTTTTTGGCCCACTCGGTCGCGAGCTAAAATCAATC
>JAKADI010000156.1 GCA_021820675.1 Bacillota bacterium
TCGGATCGGATCCGAAAAATCCGTAGGATAGGGAGGCAATTTTTACTGTCGTCTGCTGCGACAGATCATTGAGAAAGGAGACCAAGGGATTAGGGTCATTGGACGGGAACACATATTCGTCGATACTCGATCCAGGATCAATGGAGGCTACGGCCTGAATATCTAAATTGGATTCCGCGCTGTCTTGGGTATTGACCATGGCCGCTGTGGCACCGCTGGCGTAATGAAAATTCACCTGGGGCATTGGCAGATTCTCCTGGGTCATGAGTTGTTGAAGCTCACCCAGGCTGGGGATTTGGCCCTGTACATATAAGGCCACCGGGGACCTGGAAGAAGTCTGGGCCATAAGCGACGGGTTTTGCGTGGCGGAGTTCAGTTCGGGTCCCGTTAAGGCCGGCAACGCCGTAGCACTGCCGGTAAAAGGGGGGATTGTGCCGTGAATGCTTTGGGACTGGCCATTACTCAGGGAGATGGTCAGCGAGATGGTGCTGGAGGCCGAACTGGCGGTGTAACCCGCCAGTTCGATGTGCCATAGGGTGTTGTGGGAAGCCGGCATAGCCTTAGGCGATCCATACACGACGACTTTCCCGGTAGCCGACATTTGGGTGATATGACTAATCGCCACGGGTGTCCCTTGGGGGTTTGATGCCGCCACAAAGAGGTTAAACGGCAATCCCGCAGGGATGGCGCGGGTGAAATCCGGGTTCCAGCTCAATAGACTGATCTGGTCCTCGGAGGAAGTTGCGAACTGCTGCATATCGGTCGGAGGGTTATTGAATTGAAAGCCGCTTAGCGTGGTGCTGGGACTGCCGACATTTTCGGTCTTGATATGTATGGTGGCATGGGAGTGGGGCAAGGTGCGGATGGGACGCGTGGTATATTGATGAAGAATTCGAAGCGGGCTGAGTCCATTAACGCTCCAAATCTCGGAAGACACCGGAATGGCCGGATTAGACTGGTGTGCCGGCGCTTGGGCAGTGATCAAGAACCCATGGGCCGCCTGCGGCGTCCATCCGGCCGCCCGAATAGCCTGGACGGCGCGGCGTAAAGCTTGGGGCGAAGGCCCGAAACGCTCCCGGAGCGCTCTCGGAGTGAGGAAGTGGTGGTACCAAGGATTCCCGGGTTGTGAGACATTTTGGCTGTATTGTTCCAAAGCGTGGATTTTAAGGGGGCTGTCAACCAAAACCGAAAGGGTTTTGGGGTGCTTTAGATCTTTAAGGCGCTGCAGTTCCGATCGAATAGCGGTATTATGGTAAAAATTTGTCGAAGGTAACCGCTTCACCACGGCTGATGTGAAGGTGTTGAGGTGGATGGGAGCGGGTACTGAAGACGGGAGAGAACTCTGTCCGACGAGCGTCGACAAAAGTAACAACGAACCGATTAACACGCACATATCCTCCTTGCGGGGTCCACATCACAGATTTTGTGATCGGATTGATTAGTAATCCATTCGTCATCTAGTGCCCAATCCCTTTTTTCGATTATTAACGACTTGGCGATCTTTCGTCACAAATCGCCATAAATCACAGAATACCCTTCCCACGATGTCGATAAATCCTTACGAATTGGCAATGATTTGATTCCCAAGCGATGGCGCTACATCGATCAGGAATTCTAAAACCTTTATCGGCCTGGTCGCGAATTGCCCCCGGATTTCGTGATGGGGCAAGGAATACCGCCACTGTCCGGCAAAGGTGGCTGGCCTCGTATTTTTGTGCGTAGAGGAGGGATCAAATCTTCCGTTTTTGTAAGGAATTGGATCATTTTCCGAAAAGGGTTTGGAATGTATATGTCGAATTATGTCGAAGTTAGTCGAGTTTGATGGCTGACGATGCATCGATGCGAACAAGGAGAGGATCAGACGTGCCCAAACGGATTTGGGGAATGACCGGTATCATGTTAACGCTAATGATCGAAGGGATGGGACCGCTTGCGCCCGTGGCCCATGCGCAAGGGATTCCGGCGGTAGAGTCACTCACCGTTCAAGAGAGTGCTCTAGGGACGGGCAGTGTGCATGTGTCGGCACTGGCCCGTGACCCGAAAGGACAAGCGCTTTATCAATTTTGGGTGGAAACCCGCCACGGTTGGTCCGTGGCGCAAAACTATTCGGCGCGCAGCTTTTTGAGCTTGCCCGCCGATTTAGGCTCCCGGGTGGTGACGGTCTATGCGTTGGATAAGACGGCCTGGCGCCACAATGATTGGCAAGCGGCTAAGGCCCGCACAGTGATCATCAATCGTCACAGTTCGGTCAAGCTGTCGTCGCTGGCGACGGGGACTGCTGGGGATGCGGTGACCTTTCAGTCTGAAGCCGCGCACTTAATTCAACCGGTGTATCAGTACTGGGTGGAAAATCCCCAGGGGCAATGGACGGCTAGCGGTAATTATCAGAACACGCCCAACTGGGCGTTTACGCCCAGGGCTGCGGGAACTTACCGGGTGGTGGCGTATGCGAAAGACTTGATGGCTCCAAGCAATGCCACAGACGCCGTATGGACCACCCACGTGATGACCGTAGCGCCTGCGGTGCCTCAAGGCTATCAGCTTGCAATCAAGCTGGCCAATCCCGAAGCCGCGCTAAATAACGCCCAAGCACTGCTTTTAGGCCAAAGTGCGGCTCTTGAAGCTGTCGTCCGCAATGACCAAGGGCAGGCTGTCGCTGATGTGCCCGTGGTCTTCACTGCGACCAACAATTCCAATCCCAATGACCATGTGAGTTTTGCGCAAGGCTTGGATGCCAAGACGTACACCAACGCTCAGGGCATTGCGGTGGCCAATTTGTACGTCAGTAATCCCCATGACGTGTCTTCATCGGCACTGAGGCAAGATCCCCAGGCCTTAACCCAAGTGGGTTATCGCGTATCGCTGCCCACAGACTCCCTGGTGGCGCCGGTTAAGGGGCATGTGGATTACGCCGCCTATATCCCGCCGAATTTAAGCGTTCAGGGCTTATCGGCTGATCGGATTTTGACGGAACCGCTTTACGGCAGTGGCGTCGTGCAACACACGTCATATGTGCCGTGGCTTGGCGCAGGCCAAAGTGCTGCGCTGAGTCTTCGCGGCCATTTCCTCTTGCCGGTCGCATCAAAAACCGGATCTCTGACGATTCCGGTCCATTATCATTCGGGTGCGTATGGCCCTGATGTCCTCCTCACCTCATCGGCAAGGCCTGTGTCCAAAACCTTGCCGACTATCACGGTGCCTTCAGGGTTTAATACCGCCTACATCAAGTTCACCCGGGTGGGCTTGTCGGCCGGTTCATCATTGACGATCGCTTTTGCCCCGGCGGGCGACCACACGCCCTCGTGGACCAAGACGTTAACCGGTCCGGTGCAACGAGAGGCCCAGAGCATATCGATCCCGCCGTCTGCTACGGGAGGGCAATTAACGTTCCGGTTGCAAGCGGGCTCTGTCGTAAATCCTCTTAATGCCACCGGGGTGGGAATCGAGTCGGTCGTGGTGGATTTGAGCCAAGGCCTGGACCCGGAAGTGGTGCCAGCCTCCTTGCCGGTCACGTGGAAAACAGTCCCCATCCGCTATGGCCCGTGGCAGACGCTGTCTTCGCAAGAGGCTGCGCAATATCGAGGACTCGGTGCCAAGACGTCTGCCCAGGTGACTTACCGCGACGAGGTGCCGGTCTTTCCCCAGGTGGGGAACGCCCTGATCGAGAAGATGGCGGGAAATGTACCCCAATCCTATTACTGGATCCCCACGGTGAATAACGATCAGAATCAAAACGTCTTGGCCAGTCCCTTGACCCCGGGAATCCAAGCCATGCCGATTTCCTCGTCAATGCTGTCCAATTTGGTGCTGCCGGCTTCCCGGGCGAATTCGTCCTGGCGCCTGACGTCGGCCCAGGCGGGTCAAAGCGAGATCATGGGTCAGGTTAATCTCGGACACACGGTGCGTCCCAGTGATGTACTGTATTCCTATGTGGGTTGGCTGCCGAGTTCGCCCCTGAACACGGCTAGCTCGCAATACGCCTTTACGGGGCAGCAAGTGCAGATTGCCGCCACGGTACGTGACGCGTTGGGCAATGTTGTGCCGGGGGCTTTGGTCAATTGGTCCGTGCCCGAAGGGGTCAATGTCGTAAAAGACGATAGCACGACCAATAGCCAGGGGATTGCGACTCTCACTCTGAGTGCCGTGAATCCTGCCACCATAACGGTTAACGCCACGAGTCCCGGGGAGAATGTCTTGCTCACCGATGGTCCGGGTCAGACACCCTTTTCTACAGCCCAGATCCATTTTGTGGGGTGGCACTGGAATTATCTGCCCCAGAGCCCGTTATCGTTCGGGGTCGGGAACCCGCGTGAAATCGGCGTGACGGCCACGGCCCTAAGCGCATCCGGTCACACGGTGCCCTTAACGCATCTGAACCTGACCTTGTCGTCACGTGGTGTCGGTCACGCCGGCTGGTCGGCTTTGTCGACATCTCACGTCCAGGTATTGGACGTGTCATCTGATAAGGCGGGCCGCCAAAAGATGGTGATCTCTCCTTCCGCCTTGGAACCTCACGTGCAAATTGCGGGACAGCCTGATGTGGGCTACGGCCCGATTTCGGGCATGCTTCCGGATACTCTGAACATCCACTGGAAGCCGGCACAGGGAATCTTGACGCTCGTCGATCCGGCGTCTTTTGCCGCAATGGGCGCGAAGGTGCCGCTCGAGGTAAAGGTGGCCGACCGTTTCGGCAATCCGGTCCCCAATCAACCGATCACCTGGAGTCTTTGGGATCCTGCGGGCGGCAGGGCGGCGTTAACGTCTGTGCATAGCGTGACCAATGCCCAGGGCCTAGCCCAGGTATTCCTGCAGGGCGGCCGTTCTGGGGAAGGCGATGAAGTGGGAGTCTCGATGCCGGGACAAAGCACTCAAACAGCCCTGGTCCGCTGGCAAACCCCTTCGGGGCCATCCATGGCTGTCGTCGGCGCTCAGGTAAACGGCAGCCGCAATCCCAACACGGTGACGGTCATGATGAGCAGGCGGGTCAATCCTCAGAGTGTCTTAGCCGATGGGGCCCAGTTTCAACTCGAGGATCTCAGCACCCACACGGTGTACCCTATTGCCCAAGCCCGTGTCTCCGGAAGCCGTACCGTCACCTTGACATTGGCTGCGTCGAATCCTGTCTTAAATTTCGACAACCAGATCTACCAGGTGAGCGTTCAGTCGGTCACGGCAAGCGGCGTGATGACATCGGTGATGGACTTCCAAAGTCAAACGGCGCAAGGCGCGGTGGCGGTTGAAACCCCGTCCAGCCCGACTTTGATCGCCTCTGTTTCGGCGGGTTCTCTTCATGTCACCCTGGGCAATGGCGAGGCCAATATTCCCGCCGGACTGACACTCAGTGTCGTCCCCAGCAATGCCCAGGCGTCGGTGAATAACCAGCCGGCGGGCCGGGTCTATCAAACGGCGCTCGCCGCAGGCACCGCTCCAGAGACCTTGAGTGTGCCGGTTTCGGGTCCATCTGGCAGTTTTTATACACTGTATTTCGACGGCACAAGTAGTAGGAGTTCATAATACGACACTAGATATTGGGGAGGGGCGCCGAAATTTCGGCGCCCCTTTCCTGTTTGTCCGCCTATTCCCATGAGAAATGTTGGAAGATTGGTTGATACCACTATT
>JAKADI010000157.1 GCA_021820675.1 Bacillota bacterium
TTACGTGTGAAGGAATAGAAAAAGTCGGAAAGACGACCCAGATTGGCCGATTATCGTCGTGGCTCCGCGGACTCGGCCATAAGGTGACGGTGCTCCGGGAACCCGGTGGCACCATGCTTGGGGAATCACTCCGGAACTTGCTGTTGCATACCCTAGAAATACATAGTGCCGAAGCGGAATTGTTGTTGTTTGCCGCTGCTCGCGCTGAGCTTGTTGAACATGTGATCCGGCCGTTATTGGCCGAGGACCACATTGTCATCGTGGATCGGTTTAGCGATTCTTCAGTAGCCTACCAAGGTTTTGGGCGCGGAATCGATATCGAGTGGGTCGAAACTCTTAATCGGCGTGTTGTTCAAGGATTGACGCCGGATATTACCTTTTGGTTGAAAGGTCCGTCTTTTTATGAAGGAGAGGATAACATCGAAAGAAAGGGACGGAAATTTTTCCATCGGGTCGAATGTGGCTATAATAGACTTGTCGAACAAGATCCTTCCCGGTGGCATGTTGTGGCCAGTTCACGCCCGGTGGATGTCATAGCGAAAGAAATTCAAACGATTGTGGAAGCGTATCTAAAAATGAGCCCAGGGCCATCATCAATATCAAACAAAGAGGCAAATGAAGAATTTCCTGTCAGCTAACGGGAAATGTGTGTAGGATGTCGTTATGAGGAGGTTTCTTAGTGAAACTGGTCATTGCCATTCTTCAAGACAAAGACGCATCAGGGGCGGTAACCGAACTTAATCGCCGTGGATTTCGAGCGACAAAGCTGGCGAGCACAGGTGGATTCTTGCGCGAGGGTAACACGACAATTTTGGTGGGAATCGAAGAAAAGGATGTGGAAGCGGTAATCCATATTCTGAAACGCACATCGGCGGCACGTCAGGAAACACTGACCCCGCAGACGCCTTCCCATAGTGGAGAGCCGTATATTCCCTTCCCCGTTGAGGTCACGGTGGGAGGGGCGACCATATTTGTGGTGGATATTGATCGCTATGAAAAATTTTGAAACCTATTTAACACCATGGCCGCTACTCGATCAGGCGTGGCAAACAGATCACCTGGGCCACGCCTTACTTGTGGAAGGCAGCCGGGATAAGGCGTCTGGTCTGGCAACAGCGTTAAGCCGGCAACTTACGTGTGAGGACAGGGGCGATAGGAACTGTGCGTGTCGGTCCTGTCGCCGGGATTTGGCTAGCCATCCCGATGTGATGCACATCCAACCCGAAAAGGACCGCATTCGGCGGGACGTGTTGCAGACTGTACTGGAGCACATCTACCGGGCCCCCTTATGGAGTGCCCATTTAGTCATTTGGGTGGACCAGGCGCACCGTTTAACAGAGGCCGCGCAGAATTACCTTTTAAAGAGTTTGGAAGAACCGCCCCAATATGTCGTTTTTATTTTGACGACGGACCAGATGCAGGCGTTGCTGGCCACGGTCCGGAGCCGTTGCCGAGTGTTGCGTGCCGCTCCCGATATGGATCTAGGAATCAAGGATTTCGATCCCGATGAGTTCTTTCAGAGCCCGGATCTTAGCCAAGAGCAGATTATTCAATTGGCCTATTGGGTGCGCTTACAATACCGCCGCCGGGGGGATCCGGCATGGCTGGAACTTTGGGAAGCAAGCTACCGCGCATATCAACACTCTAATGCGAATGGATCGCCGGAACTCATTAAAGAAATTTTGCGGGATGTCTTCGAGCATGTACGCTGATAATAACGCAGACTCATGGTGGGTTTATATCTTAAAGTGCCAAGGTGGAGTCTTCTATACGGGGATTACCAACAATATGACCCGCCGCTTTCGTACGCATCTAACGGGAAATGGCGCCAAATTTACCCGGGCCCACAAGCCGATCGAGATTTGGTGCCAGTTTGGTCCGTTTTCCCGGCGTGAGGCGTTGCAAGAAGAGCATCGAATCAAGAGCTTATCCCATAAGGCAAAGGAGGGCTTGCGGCAATCGTGTCCATAACCGATGATCGGCAGTGGGTGGAGCCTGGGCATGTGTATGTTGTAGGGACGCCCATTGGAAATTTGGATGACTTTTCGCTGCGCGGACAAGCCGTCTTACGGCAAGTCGACCGGATTTTATGCGAGGATACTCGAGAAACCCTCGTTCTTTGTCGGTACTTTAATATCCAGCGACCCCTGGTTTCTTTTCACGCGCACAATGCCAAACTGCGCTTGCCCCAAATCAGTAGTTGGTTGAGGCAAGGGGAAAGCCTGGCCTTGGTTTCGGATCGGGGAATGCCTGCGGTGTCGGACCCGGGTCAAGAGCTTATCGCTTGGCTCTATGCGAATCAGATGCCTTTTTCGGTTGTACCGGGTCCGTCTGCGCAAGTCACGGCATTCACTGCCTCGGGTTTTCCTCATCCCTATGTCTTCTGGGGATTCTTACCGGCCGGTGGGACAGCGCGTCGGCAGTGTCTGAAAGACATGCACGATATCCCCTACACGGCTGTGTTGTACGAGGCTCCTCATCACATGGCCAAGACCGTAGCGGATCTGACAGAGTTTTTCGGCTCGGATTACCCGGTTGTCATCGGGCGTGAGCTCACTAAGCACTTTGAGGAATATTGGCGGGGAACGCTAGGCTTGCTGGCCAACACCAGGACAGCGTGGAAGGGAGAGATTGTCGTGGTGTTGGGTCCATCACCCCGTCAGGCGTTCTCGGACGAGCCCCAGTGGAATCTCGTCATTCAGGAAGTAGAACGCTTGGTAAAACAAGGGTGTACAATCAAAGAGGCGACCCAGCAGATCGCCTCCCAACATCACATTTCCCGTCGAGAATTATATAATCGTGTCCAAAAAAGTCGAAGAGACTAAACCGCTTCCGTGTTCAGACTTTTTAAGCACTCTTGGCAGATGTTCTTACCCCGAAACGTTTCGATGTTTTCAGCGTTACCGCAAAAAATACAGGCCGGTTCGTATTTCCGCAACACAATCTTCTCTCCATCGACGTAAATTTCCAAGGAATCCTTGTCTTCAATCTGTAGTGTTCTGCGCAATTCGATAGGAAGGACGACACGGCCGAGCTCGTCCACTCTCCGAACAATTCCTGTTGATTTCATCCCTTCACTCCCTCGTATTTCGACAACCTTTTGGAAGTATAGTACCAGAACTTCCAAAATATAGTCAATGGATAGGAAAAATTTTGTCGAGAGAAGAAGTGGAAAAAACAGGGAGATGAATCCTGTAGCTTCGGTAAAAACGCTGGGTTGCTGACCTAAGTGAATCCCATCATTACCGGACAGGGGGCTTAGGACTGGGTGTGTAGATAGAGGGGGGAGACATGAGCGGCGTTTTTTAGTTTGCTCGCCGCCGGATGGTCGCAGGAACTGTTAGCGCATCGGCAATGGCCTTTAGCCAATCTATTCCTTTCTGGAGGCCTGTTCGATGCAAAATCCCGAAGGTCCGGCCATGATCTGAATGATGGCGGTCACTGGTCTGAGAAGACTATCCGCCGGCATCCGGCGCGGATAGTCTCGGCGTGTCGGCCCGCACGGGGCTACGGAACGCAGCCAACCAGGGTAAGTTTGACTAAAACCCCGAGATGTCAATTAGGGATTTAACGGTGAACCCACTGAGGTGGTAGACGGCCAGTCCCTGATATCCAGCAGTGCTCTATTAACGATCCCCATTAAACGCCTCCATCTCATCCACCATCTTAGCGAGATCAATGCCCTCTGAGGCTTCACAAAAATGGTATTCCCCATAGAAGTTGATGTGCTTCCAACTCACGGGACTCACACGTTTGATTTGCCCCGGATTCCCTTGGATTTCCTTACGTTTCAACCACTCTGATAGAATGCAGGCATTGTAGTAGATCACGCAATTGGCGAGCAGCCGCGAGCATTCGCTCCAGATCTGTTGTTCCAGATCCGTTTTGACCCGGAGCCGGCCGGAATACGCATAAGCCACTGCGCGTCGAAGCATCAGGTCTTCTTCGAAACTCCTAAAACGTAGGGAATCGCTCACGTACACATCACCGGCCTCAAGATGATTGCGTAACAGGCGGTACACCAGGAATTCGTACTTGTCCAGATGGAGATGTTTCTGACCGTTCTCGCCCTCTTCATAGAGGTAGGGTTTGAGGCCTGGGGGATTTTATCCAAATGATACCGGTTCAAGCTTTTCCCCTTGTCAAAACTTGTTTTCAAAAACTCTATGGCGTCAATGAGATCGTGATCGCCACGATGCCCTGCAAAAGATAGTTGCATGAGCAATGGTCGACGATGTTGCTTGAAAGTTGGTGCCAAAGTGGCAATAAATTCCCATTCCAAGACCCGATCCTTGAACGACTGACTCTGCATATATTGTGATACCTGCTGGAACTTGTCCTGATCCAGAATGGCAAACGCCCGCCGTTTGACTTCGCCGAACGTGACATCGTCCGCAATGCTCTCGTTGAGAAATAAGCCGAGGATCTGGCTGACGTGACGGAGACTTTCGTTGTTTTCCAACTGGTCGTTCAGGATCTTCTCCTTCGTCGCGACTTTGGCGGCATCGATGACTTTGCGCACCTGAAAGATCAAGGCGTTAATCAAATTGTCATGGAATTTTTGGTAACGGTGCAGAATGAAGCACAGCAAATACAGATACACCATGCCGGTCGGCATTTGTTGTAACTTCTGCACGGTGTACCACCATGGCCGCGTAGTAGGCGACACTATCGTTCGAGATCCCCAGTTCGGGCAGAAGATGATGGGAGGTCTGGTACAAACCCGCCAATGATCGGCTTCTGGTAATCTCTTGTTTGAGTTCCTTGCGAGAGAAATCTTTGGGTTCGTGTTTCAACGCCGTAAGGGCGTAAACGCCGTCACGATTGACATACAGTGCGTCAAGCACGGTCCGTGTCTTGTCGTCTAACGAACGTTCGATAATTTTGGTAATCCGCTGACGCTCGGTGGCCAACGCGTGGCTGACGATATCCTGTAGGACACTGTATCCCGGCACGACAATCCGCTGGGTCTCCAAATAACGCATCAAGGTTTGGAAGAGATAGAGGGGCTTCGCAGAGACCTTGACCATCTGCCGTGCTTGGTCCACCAGACGAGCGCGTTCGGCTTTCTGGCAGGCACGGTACCCGTACAGCGCTAAGATTTTCTGTTGCTGGGCATGCCGGGTTTGCCGGAGGATGGGTGCCTGCCATCGGATATCCGAGACCAACGAAAAGTGTTGCTGCAGAATATACCGAATGTCGTCTTGCACCTCATTGAATGCGAATGAGAAAAACATCGTCTTGGCTTTAAAGTAGCCCGCCTGTAAAATGAATAGAATGCGGTTTTCCCGTGTGCGATAACGGTTGGCGATCTCACGTTCCTCTTGGGTCAGAGCAAAGTGATACGTCCGCTCCTCTGGATAGAACCGAGGCTGGTGTTCCAGAATTTTTATACGCCCTGGATATTGTTGAACCATGGAATAATCCTACTTTCCTTTGTTGTTCTTATTCGAGAGGATGCCCACACAGAAGGGGGACGGATTGTGTCTTGGGGGTTGATTACCCTCCTGTCAACGGACTTTTCGCTACGGAGCCGAGTCAATTGACACTCGTTTTATTGGCCTCTCTTCTTTCTGCCTGGAGATCGCGGGAGGGTTGGATTATTTGATGGAGTTCTA
>JAKADI010000158.1 GCA_021820675.1 Bacillota bacterium
CCCCTATCACTCAAAGAGCCCATAAAGATCCGGGCAATAAATCCGGTAAACAACGCCAGCGCAATGATAGGGCCGGCCATCGTCATGCGGAAATGCCAGCGATCATGCAAATCCAAAATGGCATAGGTTAGCAGGGCATATTGGCCGGGGGACAGCAAAAAACTGATGAACAAAGGCCACCTCAGGGTTGCGAGTTTCACGCGAAACTGTGCCCAAAGGCGAAACCAGGTACGACTAGGATGACGCGGGGCAAAGATTCGGTGACGGCCAGACATTTTGGGAAGACTTGCGGCAAACAACAGCCGCCACAGACCGACATTAAGCGCAATCAACCCCACGACGATCTTCAAGTTCCACATTTTGATCAAGAAAGGAAAGAGGCTAGCGGCCACGATCCCTCCCAATGGGGTCGCCGCCTGGCGAAGTCCGATAGCCATTCCTTCATCATCGGCTCCCTCATAGATCTGGGTGATGGCCGTGGTTCCCGTTAGAGACAAGGCGGGCAGGAAAAATCCGACTAACCCTAATAAAGACAGCAGCGGTAAGAACGCTTTCGGCAATACCCCGGCCAGCGTAAGCATCACCGCCAAAATGACGATACCCGATACCCAGGCCACACGTTTCACACCATAGCGTCCCAGGGCCAGCCCAGCCGGAATCATCCCCGCCACCGCACCCAAAGCGACCGTTGAAAACAACAGTCCCATCTGGGCAATGCCTAAATGGGCATATTGTTTAAAGGCTTCACTCAAAATCGACAATCCTTGTTGCGATATGGTCACCGCCAGTTGGTCGATAAACGCCAAAAGCAGCAATGGGGATCGTTTTAACCTCATCCATCTCACCGCGAGTGTTATTGATGACATATCCCACTTGCCGTGCCCTCTGTGTCAGAAGGAAAACACCACGCCCGGGACTTCCCTTTAGCATTCCCCATTCCCGGCCCGGAATTTGCGACAGCCCTCTCTCGCCGTCCCGTCCCCTGTGTCTTAAAGTGAGAATTCCGGCGAATGGGGATCCAAAGAGACTACCGTGCCTAAGGCAATCGGCCTCTAGTCATACTCCGAAGTAAGGAGACTGGGATCCATGGCGTCCACCATGCCAGTCATCCTGCCGGTTTCCTTTTTTTCCACATTTTTCTGCATGATAGAAAGAGGACATGATGTCACAAAGTCGAATACTGTCATTGTATGACTACGAGCTATCAACCATCTTATGCGTATCAGGAGGGAGTGAAGACATGTCGGCATTGGTTAATGAGCACGCCGTTGCAGCGTTGCTGCGGGAATACCATCCCGAGTTATCGGAAGATCAACAGGTCCACGAGAGGCTTCAAATTGTGGAAGAGGTCGAAATGGCTGTGTTCGACCGTATTCGTCATTCAGAGGGAAATGCCCACATCAGCGTTTATGCGAAAGTTCATCACTCCGCTGAGTATCATCGCTTCCCTAAAAGAACTTAACGCGCATAGATTAAGCTAGATGACCCGGCCCCAAAACCGCCTATGTGATCTATCACGCGAACTGGCCCGGCAATACGAATATTTCAAAGTTTCCCAGGGACGCACAAGCGCCCCTGTCCGCATTTTGGTTTCACGCAGGCGGGCGATGCGGAAGAATTTAGTCGCCAGCGCAGTCTCCAACATCAATGGGTGGGCGAATCACACACCGGGGGATCCGGGCAGACTGCCTTTTTGGTCAATCACATGACAAACGATTTATCCCTTTCATGGAACGCAACTCTTTCTGCGCTTGCTACAATACATTTGAACACACCGCCCGCGCATTCCCCCTTCTTAGGCCATAGCCAAGAGGGGGTCAAGCGGGTGAGCCCGCAGGGCTAGACATGTCAAAACTTTTGTTCTATCATGAGCCCATAGGGCCGGAGCGGTCCGAATCGACGCCTGGGGAGATCGAACATAAGACGCACGAGGCCTAACGGCCCCGGCGCAGCGATCAGCGAACCAGGAACTTTTGAGGGCGACCTCAGAAACCCCCACCGCAACCCCGAGGGTTCGGTGGCGGGAGAGTTCATGAAGACGTTTCACCGCGTCCCCATTACCACTGTGCAACCCTTTACTCGATTTCCGAGCACCATAATGGCTCTAGCGATCGTCATGATTCTCATCGTCCGCAAGGTCACCTGTCTATCTAGAGGAGGTTGACGAATGAACACGATAAATTTGGACGTCACGTGGGAATTGGGACCCACGATGGTCTATGGCACCCTGGTCAAACCTGAGGGCTCAGGTCCATTTCCTGGTGTGATTATGGTCGCCGGAAGCGGTCCCACGGACCGCAATTGGAATTCACCGCTACTCCCGGGAACAAATGGCAGTGCCGCCCTCATCGCCCAAGCCCTTGCCGAGGCAGGAATCGCCTCTTTGCGCTATGACAAACGGACGGCAGGGAAAAAGGCCCCAACGAACATGCCGCATCTCATGGGCAAACTTAGCATGCTGTCCTATGCTGAAGAGGTTGCAGGTGGGATGGAACTTTTATCACACCGCCAAGACATCCGAGTTGATCAGATCTTCGGCTTTGGCCACAGCGAGGGAACACTGCATATTCTCCATTATCAACTCAAGGATCCGGTTTATCCGTTAGCAGGAATGGTCCTGGCAGGACCGCCTGGGCGAGCGGTGGGTTCAGTGGCGCGATCTCAGATCGCTGCCCAAGCGTCTACGTTACCCCATAGAGATGACCTTATGGCACAATATGATGCATCCATTACGCGTTTCCTTGGCGGAGAAGCAGTGGCTCCAAACCCTATGTTGCCTGAAGGAATCCAACATTTTCTCCTCTCGCTGGAAGCGCCCGCCAATCTCCCATTCACGAGAGAACTATGGATAGCCGACACCTCGAGTCTTCTCAGGAACGCAGATGTCCCACTTCTCGTAGTCATCGGCAAAAAAGATATTCAGGTGGACTGGACGGAAGATGGCGAACTCCTTCAGCACGCTGTTAAAGAACATGAGGATGCAATCTTGCTCTTCCCGGATAACGCTAATCACGTCTTGAAATACGAGCCCAATCCCCGTGCCCGATTGACGCCGGCAGAAGCTATGCAGCGATATAATGCCCAGGACGCCGATCTTGATCCAGAGACGATGTCATCCATGCTGACATGGCTGTTTGCCCATATGGTGTGAATAACCTGCTGGCCAAACCCTTTGGGTGGGGGTTAAGCCGGCCCAGTACCGTTCTCGAATAGATTTCGATAATTCCAGCATCCGAGTGCATCCTATGTTTTTGAGTAATTATATACCATAAAAGAAAAATATATGGGACTCAAGGGAATTTCCGCGATCGATCGCGAAGTCACACCTCATCACGCGGCCTCCCTGACCAGCATGAGGTGGAGTTCGATGATGGTCATACCGCAAACCCGCTAGCCGGGGTCCTGCAGCGGATCGAGATTCCCTTTGACTCGGTCCCGGATATGCTGGCCAAGACGCTGACCCTGTCGGTGGATGAAGAACGGGTGCACCGCGTAACCGAACAGGTCGGAACGCAGGCAGAAGGCCCAGAGCAATAGGCGATTCGGAGGCTGTCAGAGGACGCCTCAGGGCCGAGCACGTGACTCGTGACTCATTCGGAAATTGAAGGGCGGAATTCTCTTCATCCAAAGACTTCAACAACGGAGGCACAGCCCCCCTTTGCGTCTACCCGGTCTTCCGGCAACAACTCCCAGAGCCGATACACGGCCGGATCCACGAACCAAAAAAATCAAGCCCAGACCAAAAATTCCGTAAAGCCACGTAGAGAGTGGAAAATCTTAACTTCCTTAGGTGTGAAAGTTGAGAACCTCATAAAGAACAAATATCATCGTTTATAACATATTGGGAACACGCATTGAGGAACACCGTTTACGAGACTTAGGTTATGAAATGTGAATTTGAAACCCGGTAGAGTCTAACCGCCACGCGTGTGCTTAAAGTTCATTTTAGCACACCGGGACCATCGTTAATTAATTCAAGTCAGCGCCTTCACGTTATTGTGGAAGTCGGCTAGATTTCAATGTACAAATCTAGCCAAAAAAGATTTAGGCAGTGTTTTATTCTGATTTTAGGGAATCTTTTATGAAGTTTGTATTGACTTATTGCATGCAAACCGATAGTATCCATATATGTTGTTATATTCAATAATTTGTTAGGGGGGAGTTCGCGTGGAGCACGTGACCAAGATCTTGAGTGTTGGCCTGTCGGTGTCAACAATGGTTCTACTTGCGGGATGCGGATCTGCTAATCAAAGCCAAGGAGCCTCCGGCGGAATTACCATTACATATTGGAGTTCTGGTCCGGATGGAAAAGGATTTATGTCAATCCTGTCCGGTTTCAACCAAAAATACAAAGGAAAATATCATGTAAAGTTTCAGTCGATTCCCTATGCGAATGAAACGGCGCTCGTTAATTCGGCTCTGTCGGCCCATAAGGCACCTGATTTACTAGAGGAATCACTTACTCCGTCTGCTCCATATGCGTACGAAAACGTGGAGGTACCCATATTGCCAATTCTGAAGGCGGCGGGAATCAACCCGAAAACAGATTTCCCCGCATCGATGTGGAATGGCACGACGGTAAAGGGCGTTCATTATGTTGCGCCCGTAGATGCTCTACCAACAGTTCTTTATTGGAACAAAGCGTTGTTTAGGAAAGCGGGATTGAACCCGAATGTACCGCCCACGAATGAACAGCAGTTTGTGGCGGACGCAAAGAAACTGACGGTCCCCTCGAAAGGGCAATGGGGATTTGTTGAGCAGCCTGAATTCAATACTTGGACATTTCCGTCCTTGCTTTCGCAATTTGGTGGGCATGAAGCAAACGCTGCGACACGTAAGATCGAGTTTAACAGTTCAGCTGGTTTGAAGGCGTTAACATTTCTTCATAATATGATTTTCAAATGGCATATATCGCCGAAAGGTGCGTCTGGAAACGAATATCTTAATCTGTTTGTGAAGGGAAAGAACGCTATGTCCTTAAGCGGTACGTATAACGTAGCGGCCTTCCATCAAGCGCTAGGAAACAACTTGGGAATTGCGCTTATGCCAAAAATAGGAAACCAACAGGCTGACTTTTTGGGACAGAACTATTGGTGGGTCTTCAAAACGCCTAATATGAATACGGCAAAGGAAAAAGCGATAGGTATCTTTATGAAGTATTTCTACGCGCATAGCATGCGCTTAGCAACGCAAGACGGCCTGTTTCCTACGTGGGAACCCACGATGAAGAGCCAAGCATTTAGAAGTATGTACAGCATGCCGATCCAAATTGAAGCAGTAAAGTATGGGGTTTTAAATCCGCTTATTCCGAATTGGGGAACCACTTCGACGAATAATCTGTACCAAACCATGGATAAGAGTTTGCTTGGAAAAGTGCCCCCAAAGGTTGCTATAACCACGGCGGCCAATACTATGCAACAAGAAGTTAACTCACTGATCAAATAGCGCCGTGAGCAGTTTATTTGACTTCTTACCTGCCTTGCCGCTGGGTCCGGAGGTGACTTGATGTCCACAGCGAAATTTCATGAATCAAATGCAAATCCCGCAATCGACACGGTAAGTTCTGAGAAAAATCCCAGTATAAGAATGATAGATCA
>JAKADI010000159.1 GCA_021820675.1 Bacillota bacterium
ATGCCATGCCGCACATCCAAAAATTGAGTGCCGGGGTAATGGTCCTGGCGAGCGGTTATCTCTTTTGGTACTGGATTGCCGGCCCTGGATTTCACACCATATTGGGTTAAGGTTGCTTGGTCACAGTCAGTGAACCACCGTATGATAAAAACATTTGAGTAGCGCGATCAGAATAAGGAGAAAAACATGCGCAACAAAAACATCCTGCTGTGGGCGGTCTCCACCGCCGTTATATTTGTCGTTGTCGGGGTAGCGTGGATAGCTTGGCATGTTACCAGTCAGTTTCATCCGATAACCGCGGCACGACGCGCGTCAATTTCCCCATCTGTTAGCCAAGCGGCGGCCCAGGTGGACAATGGTGTCTCGATTCCAGGGAAAATTGCCCCGAATTTCTCCCTCACCAACCAATTCGGACATAGGGAAAGCCTTAAATCGTTTCGCGGAAAAGTTGTGGTCCTGAGTTTCATTGACAGCCGCTGTACGACCATATGCCCTTTAACTGCGGTAGTGTTCCGTAATGTGCAATATGATCTCGGGGCACAAAACAAACACGTGGTCTTTGTCGCAGTCAATGCCAACCCTATCCACACCTCAATCAACGCGGTCTATCAGTGGTCTAAGAGCCATCATATGTTGCACGCCTGGCAGTTCTTGACAGGTTCTAGCACCTCATTAAAAACAATTTGGGCCCACTATTATGTCGATTCGCAGGTGCTAAAAGGGGGAAGTGTTAGCCATATTCCGGCCGTCTACGTCATTGGCCCCCGCGGCCGTGAACGCTGGATGTATTTGAATTCCGCCTCTGCCAACTCCATCGCTATTGGTTTGCAAGTGCGCAATTTACTGACCCATATTGTTCCCCGACTCCCGAATCATGCTAAGGTTCCCATTCCCCCATACCGTCACATTGTATACCTAGCGGGCCCGATGGGCCCCTCGCGATTGCAGGGCCGATCCTTTACACTGCCAGCGATCATGCCTGGCGGGCACATCCACAATCTGAGCGTAGGCACTTCTAGGCAAGCGAACCATGCTACCCTTCTGGAGTTTTTTGCCACTTGGTGTCCAGACTGCCAAGAGGAAATGCCCATTTTGAAACGATACACCCAGATGGCTAACCATCACGCCTACTGGCCCCGGGTTGTTGCCGTCGATTTAAGCCAATCTGAATCTTCGACCGAGCAGGTGGTTGCGTATGCTCATAATAATCGGTTGCCGTTTCCCGTGGCCCTTGACTCTCATGGCACCGTCTCCAATGAATTTGGGGTGAGCGGCATTCCCACTCAGGTCTTAGTGTCTTCCCAAGGAAAAATTCTGTGGTATCACATGGGCCCCATCCCGTTGTCGTCGCTCATGCGGCACCTACGCCTCAACAACAAATAACCGTCCCTGATAAGGGACGGTTTGACAAAAGTTATCGGCCGGTGCGCGTTCGCTATAGGCTTTAGGCTCTCCCAGCAATAATGGGGAGTGGGCAGATCTTTAACGGTGACAATGGCGGCGCCACCTTATGGGAAGTGGAGAAGCGGACAGCGGCAAGAGTTTGAATTCCCAAAGCAGGGTAAGATCGTGAGTGCCGTGGTGGCACCTGCCCTTCTTATAACCGCTCAATGACCGTGGCATTCGCCATTCCTCCGCCTTCGCAAATGGCCACCAGACCATAGTGTCCTTGTTTCTGCTCTAAGGCGTTCAGCAACGTGGCCATAATCCGGGTTCCCGTGGCTCCCAAGGGATGGCCTAACGCGATTGCGCCACCATTCACATTAACTTTGTCCCAAGCAACGTCCATTTCCTGTTGCCAGGCCAGGACAACGGATGCAAAAGCTTCATTCACCTCAAACAAATCAATTTGATCGATGCTCAGCCCGCACCGATCGAGAACTTTTCGGGTGGCGGGAATAGGACCCGTAAGCATGGTGATGGGATCGACGCCGACTTGGGCAAAGGAGACGAATCGCGCCCGGGGTCGTAGTCCCAGCTGCTCGGCGAGGTCTCGCCTCATCACCAGCGTCGCGCTGGCTCCATCGGAAATTTGACTGGCGTTGCCGGCAGTGATAACTTCTAAATCCGGAAAGGCCGGAGGAAGACTGCGCATCTTCTCCAAAGTGGTGTCAGGGCGAATGCCTTCGTCGCGAAGTATCTCGGTTCCATCAGGAAGAGGAACGGGTACCAGTTCCCGTGCAAAAAGCCCCGCTTCTTGCGCGTTGTGGGCACGGCGGTGGCTTTCGAGGCCGAATTGGTCGAGATCTTGCCGAGTCAGATTCCATTGTTTCGCAATGAGTTCCGCGCCTAAAGCCTGATCAAAAAATTGACGGTTGTACTTGTCCAGAGGGTAACGACGGCGTAGGGCTTCGGTCACGGGAAACCCTTGGACTTGAACGGTACTCATCATAGGAACTCGGGACATGGACTCGACTCCGGCTGCGATAGCAATATCATAAGAGCCAGCCAAGACGCCCTGTGCGGCAAAATGCACAGCCTGCAAACTCGATCCGCATTGCCGATCAATCGTGACCGCCGGCACTGACTCTGGCAACCCTGCAGATAGCCAGGCATTGCGGCCGATATTCACCGCTTGTTCGCCCACTTGGTCAACACAGCCTACAATGACGTCATCCACCAATTCCGGATTTAAATGATTGCGCTCGATAATCTGCCGTAACACGCCAGCTAGTAAGTCGATAGGATGTACTGCCGCTAAACGTCCACGGCGTCGGCCAATAGGTGTCCTTATGGCATCGACAATAACAGCATCTATCATTGCTCAAATCCTCCCTCATTGTGTAGTCATGGAGTACTCTCCACTTATGCCGTAGTCCATGACTATGCGTTCGGCATAAGTGAGCCTTTTCGGAATAGCCTTGTCAAAACAACCTGGAATCATTTCGGTGATGGGAGACTTTGCCAAATGTTAACACCGGTAGTTCGTCAGGTTGCAGACTTCAGACTCGCGCATGAAAATGGGTCCTGGCCGGTTCAGGTTCATCGAGAGCCGCTATGATGGGGGCACCCTAACTTGGGACGAACCACCCGTGTTGAGAGGACGGCTTGTCAGGCAATATCGCGCGAGAAGATGGCATGCCAAAGACTCAAGACTTATACTCCCTCAAAATATTCTCGGTCAACTAACGTGCAACGCCGGGTCTCCCCAAGGTACTTAGGCTAAGTTCTATCCACAAAGCGATGGATTGGGCGTGAGACGCGGGACAGTATGAGATCCGATGAGCACGGTAAAGCCCAGTGCACTGATGTCTTAGCGTTCCAGCCATCTCCTTTGACGCAGTGATTAGCTAAGTGCTCCTAATAGTATAATTCAATTAATTGAAACTCGACAGTATTGCCGGATGCAAAAATTGCGATCCTATCGATGACCACGGAAGTGGTGTCAAGGCACCGCCGATCAGAGGTCGATGGCGGCATTATGATATCCTTCTCCGGCCGGGATCGGCGAATGGGGAGTCGGGAATCGCATCCCGGCTCCATGGGGCGAAAGCCACCTCTGAGCAGCCGAATCCTGTGAGGACGGCAGGTTCCAAAAGGACCGAGGGAAGCCGAAAGAGATTACCGGAGATTGTTCTAACCAGGAATACTGGCGAATACGAAAAATGCCAAGGCAGCGACGATAGACCCCGTAAGGAACATGACCTGGGCTCCTGAGACCTGCCAAAGAAGCCCAGCGCTCAAGGAGGCCACAAGCTGTAAAATTCCGGTGATCGCACTCAGAGTGCCTAAACCGGTCCCGCGCTGCTGCCGATTAAGGAGTTGCGCGGCATACACTTTTTCATTGCCCTCGATTAGGGCGATGAACACACCATATAGAGCCATTAAGGGCCATATCCATTCCGGATTCCGCGCCTCGGCAAAGCCAAGATATGTTAAAGGCAGTAGCGCAAAACCTACCAACAGAACAGGACGTTTTCCGATGCGGTCAGCCAACCTTCCAGTGGGCACGGATAGTGCGCTGGCTACGCCGTTCATTAAAAAATAGGCCAGGGGTATTAAGGCGGTACGCAGTCCAAGGGACTGCGCTCGAAGGACCAAAAAGCCTTGAGAGAAGGTTGCCAAAGCCAGGAACCCGGCAATTACGGTAAATCGGCGAAAGGACAACGGAAGGTTTGCAAGACTCAATTTAGGCCGAGACTGCATCGTGTTGGACGTACTTCTTTCTTCCCTTAAGGTGACCAATAGCATGACCGCTGCCAAACCCGGAATGAGGGTAAGAGCAAAGACGGTGCGAATGCTGTTATGAAAGAAAAACAGAATTGCCGTCGCTGTCAATGGCCCGAGGGCAGCACCGAGTTCATCCATCGCCCGGCGAAATCCGAAAGCACGGCCGCGGTTGCCAGGACTTGTCACGTCTGCTAGCAGGGCATCGCGTGGGGCGGCGCGAAATCCCTTACCGGTCCGTTCTAACGCGCGGATGAGAAATACCTGGCCCCATGCTGTTGATAACGCTAGCAATGGCTTAGAAAGGTTAGAAATAGCATAGCCAGCTACCATGAGTCTGATGCGGTGCCCCAGATGGTCGGATAGCCAGCCAGAAAAAACCTTTAAGATGCCGGCGATACCTGATCCAACCCCTTCGATAAGGCCAAACAGCCAAACGGGAGCGCCTAACACATTTGTAAGAAATAGCGGTAATAACGGGCCAATCATCTGGGTAGACAGATCGGTGCACAAACTAACCAAGCCCAGCGTGATGACCACGCGAGGAAGGTTGGATGCGGGGCCAGTTTGCGCGGATGTATGATGTCGCACTAGCACTTCTCCATTCATGGTCCCGGAGTCTGGGCCGGGCTAAAGGTTCATGCGCCACACTACGATAAACGGTACGATGAAGCGCCATGGATGATGTTATGAAGCCAGATTGGGGTCACACAAAAGGTGCAACCCCATGGTGGATATTGCCTCCGAATCTGCCGCAAGAAGCTTAGGCCAATGAAGGTGACATGATTTGTTGGCTAGTTGGCCCGCGGAGCTCAGGTTGGATTAGGATAAATGGAGATGTTCTTTCAACTTTCCAGCTTGAAAGCCGACCACGACATGCCGTTGCCCTGTGCCATCCTCAATAACCGTCGTGGGTGTAGATTGCGAACCTAATGCCACGACCTCGTCTATGTATGATGCGTCGTTACGAATGTTGCGTTCTTCAAATTCCACGTTCTGCTGGGAAAGCCACGCTTTCTCCTCCATGCAGGCGTGTCATCCTGGTTGCGTGTAGACAATGACTTTCATCCCATTTCGCCTCCTATATAGATTGCTTTTCTTGTTTAAGAAACATGATAGGGATTCTGGAAGTGCTTGTCTAATATTATGGCTCATGGAGAAATTTATCTTCGGTTTAGGTGAAGTCGTCCGCACCCTGTGCAGAGCGTTAAAAAATCGGCGTCAGTTACAGGACCAAATGTTCGTATCTTGACAATATGTTCGTAAGAGCGTAATATTAATCGTTGTGCAAGGTCAAGAATCTGCGCCCGTAGCTCAGGGGATAGAGCAGAGGTTTCCTAAACCTTGTGTCGGTGGTTCGAGTCCTCCCGGGCGCACCAAAATGGGGATTTTGTCACGCTAAAATATGAACCCTTTATGG
>JAKADI010000160.1 GCA_021820675.1 Bacillota bacterium
TGCAAGTAAGGGTTTTAACCGTTATTATATCAACTTCCCCCAAGGCCATCCTGGTGTAAATCTCCGCAATCAAAGGTCCCCCAGTGGCTTCTGAGGCTATTTTATGACCTGACGCGAGCGCAGATCTGCTATGGAGAGGTCATCATATCCTAAATCCATTAATACTTGGGTAGTGTCGCCCCCGAGGTTTGGTGGCGGCGTGGGTTCCTTAATGGCGGTCGTCCGGGTTATGACAGGATACAGTACCATCGTATAATTGGCGTTCACAGCTTTGAAGAGTTTGCGCTGGTTACTATACTCATCCGTGGATAGGTCCTTAGGATCATTGACCCGGCACCACGGAAGATCGCTCGACTGTAATATCCTTTCCCATTCAGATAATGGGCGAGATGCGATCAGGTTCTTCATGGCAGCTAACACTTCGGAAGCGTGCTTCCGTCGAAGGGAGGAAGTTCGAAAACGATCATCCAAAAGCCACTGCTCCTGACCTGCCCGCGTGCAGAAATCCCGCCAAAAGGTGTCTTCAACCAGGGCCAAAGCCAATTTACGCCCATCTTGCGTGTCAAAAACCCGATTCGTCGGAGAAAGATGACGATACTCATATTGTTTTTCGACGTTCACCAGAAACTCCATGCGCGTGGCTGCCCAAGACGCCGCCACATCCGTCATCGCCACGTCCAAAAAATCGCCCTCACCGGTGACATCGCGTTGTCGCAACGCGGCGAGAATGGTGAATGCAGCACAGGTGCCCGCTGCCAAGTCCGCTACGGGAATCCCGGGTCGGGCTTGGGTATTTTCCATGTCCCCCGGTATTTCAAGCACCCCTGCCATCGCTAAGTAGTTCAAGTCGTGTCCTGCGCGATTCCGCAACGGTCCCGTTTGTCCGAATCCTGTGAGAGAACAGTAAACAATATCGGGATTGAAAATGCTAACAACATCGTATCCCAATCCGAGTCGGTCCATCACCCCCGGTCGAAATCCTTCCACCACTACATCGCACCGTTCGACAAGTTCTTTAGCGATATGCAGTCCCTCCCCCAATTTAAGGTTCACCGCGACACTATACTTCCCACTATTTGCCATCCAGAAAGCTGCCGGCAACTCCTCACGCGCGGGATCACCGTATAAAGGTTCAATTTTAATCACCGTGGCCCCGAGGTCGGCCATGAGCCGAGTACAGTAAGCCCCAGGCAGCCACTGTGAGAAATCCGCCACCATAATGTCGTGCAGATACGGCAATGCCAAGGGGTCCGTCTCCCTTCTTACGTCTCGTCACCAATCAGGGATTTAGCAATAATCCGCTGTTGAATTTCAGACGTTCCTTCGACAATGGTGTGTAATCGGGCATCGCGGTACAATCGTTCCACAGGAAATTCTTGGCTATAACCATAGCCACCGAATACTTGCAAGGCCTGATTCGTAACGCGTATACACATCTCCCCGGCATAATACTTTGCCATAGCTGCTGACATAACGGCATCGGCCTCCTCATCCAGTAGCCAAGCCGCGTGATAAACAAGCCCCCGAGCCGCCTGAATGTCCGTTGCCATATCGGCTAGCTTGTTACGGATGGTTTGAAAAGAAGAAATCCGCTGTCCAAATTGCCAACGCTGACCAGCATAGGTCTGGGCGAGGTCCAAAGCCGCTTGAGCCACGCCAATGGCGCGGGCTCCAACGATCACCCGTCCTGTCGTTAGGGTCGGGTAAAGAATGCGAAATCCCTCGCCTTCGTCACCCAGACGATGGCTTTCCGACAAGGCAACACTATCGAAAATGAGTTCAGACGTGATGGACGATCGATGGCCAAGTTTCTTTAGAGACCGGCCTGAACTAAACCCGGGCATACCTTTTTCGACCACAAACAGCGTCACGCCCCGGTCCGTATTCCCCTCTTTAACGCG
Organism: Bacillota bacterium; assembly: GCA_021820675.1. GTDB lineage: Bacteria > Bacillota > Sulfobacillia > Sulfobacillales > Sulfobacillaceae > Sulfobacillus. Next base: position 1,902 of record JAKADI010000160.1, read on the forward strand.
TGCTGCGACCACAACCCGGTCTGCTATGCCGCCGTTGGTAATCCACATTTTCGTACCCCTTAAAACATATCCAGAGTCCTGTTTCCACGCCGTCGTTTTAATGTGAACGGCATCTGATCCGATATCCGGTTCGGTCAAAGCAAATGCATGGATCATATCTCCCTTGATGGCGGAGGGAAGGTAACGCTTTTGTTGTTCGGCGGTTCCGCTTTTCACAATGGGTGAGGTGGCAATACCCGAGTGCACCATAGCGGCCGATGCCAAGCCCGCATTGACATATCCCAACTCCTCAGACATAATAGCCGACATTCTCACATCTCCCCCCACACCTCCTAATGCCGAGGGGGCGGACAGACAGAGGAACCCTTGCCGCCCTAGCAGTTCAAAGAATTCTCGCGGAGTTTCCTCATTGTGTTCCGCCGATTCAGCCATCGGTGCAACATAGCGTTGAGCAAAATTCTTCACATAGTCACGAAACTGTTCATGTTCGCTCGTGGTAAATGGTTGCATCATGGTCCCTCCTATCCATTATCTGAAATCCCTTACATAGGGTATCGATCGCCGTTCCCCCAAAGATTGTGTGACTAAACTGTTACGTGCATCTCTAGCTCCCATACTGGGGGCTTCCCCTATAAGGCCGGTATTACCCTGAGGTCAATGAAACGAGGCTAGACTCGCTCCAATACCACCGCGCCGCCTTGCCCGCCATTACCACACAGTGTCGCCACCGCATACCGGGCATTGAGGTGGTGCAAACCCGTAGCAGCCGACAAAACAATTCGTGCCCCCGACATACCAATCGGATGGCCCAGAGCAATGGCTCCCCCAAAAGGATTGACACGGCGCACATCGATGTCTAATTCACGAATCATCGCCAATACTTGAACAGCAAAGGCTTCGTTGATTTCCCAAATATCGACGCGATCTAACGCTATCTCGGCACGTTGCAGCGCCTTACGCACCGCGACCATTGGAGCCACGCCATAATCGCGAGGATCCAGACTAGCGGTGGCCACACCAATAATTCTGGCAAGCGGTCGCAGGGAAAAATTGTGGGCCATACGGGCAGTCATCATGATGTAGGCGCACGCGCCATCAGTAATTCCCGACGCATTGCCAGCACTCACAGTTCCGTCCGGGTGGAACGCTCCCTTCAACCGAGCCAATTTCTCCAAGGAAATATCTCTACGATAGTGTTCATCCATCGTGAACGGATCGGCCCTACCGGGAATTGTCAACGGCACCACAGAGTCTTTATAGGCGCCACTGTCCCACGCCTTGGCCGCCTTGCGATGACTGTTTAACGCAAAGACATCCTGTTCCTCCCGGGAAATTCCCCACCGATGACTATAGCTGTCTGCGATGGATCCCATCGTCTCATTCGTCATAGGATCAAGAAACCCATCCTTGGTCATGGCATCGACTACCTGACTGTCACCCATCCGCCGACCCCAACGATGATCACAGAGCAAATAGGGAATGCTCGACATGTGTTCCACTCCTGCTACTAAAGCGACATCCCCATCTCCCGCTAACAGACTATAGTAGGCGAGAATGCCTGCCTGCAGACCGGACACGCACGCCATTTGGATCGTCGTGACGGGCACGTGATATGGCATCCCCCCTTGAACAGCGACCAACTTTCCGGGATTGGGACCGTTGCCGGCTTGGCGCGCCATTCCGACCCAGGCATGGGCCACCGCATCCGACTCGATGCGGGATCTCTTCAAGGCCTGTTCGACAGCGACAGCACCCATCTCAACAGCCGTCAAAGTTTTGAGCGATCCACCGAATTTCCCAATCGGTGTTCGGACACCGCTAGTTATCACAATTTCTGAATCCATATCCTACCGTCCTCCTCCCTGGCCAAACCGTGGTGGGCGCTTCTCTAAGAACGCTGTCACCCCCTCCTCCTTATCGGGGCTATCGATGACTTGGAGAAACCACTGATGTTCCACAATGAGCCCTCCATCTCCCATAGTCTCGCCTGCAATCACACTTTCCAACACGCCTCGCACCGCCAAAGCGGGCAAACCTCTTAATCGTTGGGCTAACCTTTCCACTTCGTTGTCAAAGTCCTCGTGCGGCACGACCCAGTTCACCAGTCCGGCGTCATAGGCTTGACGGGCCGTCAGACGTTCACTAAATAAAATCCATTGGAGAGCTCGTCCACGACCGGCCAGACGCCGTAATCGTTGGGTCCCCCCATTCCCCGGAATCAGACCGAGGCGCAACTCCGTCAGCCCCATTTGCGCGTTATCGGCTGCTATTCGCAGATGACATGCTAACGCCAACTCCCATCCACCGCCGTAGGCATGCCCATTCACGGCCGCAATCGTCGGGAAGGGAGCCGTTTCCAATTGATGAGCCAAAGCGTGACGTGATCCCATGGTTAATTCGGTATTCCGCGTGCGGGCCTGCATTTCGCGTAAGTCTGCCCCTGCTGAAAAAGCCGCCGCACCGGCTCCACGCAGAATTACGCCACACGTGTCCGGCGGAACATGGCAAAGCGCCCTCAACAGTTCATCAATCACCTGATTATTTAAGGCATTGTGCGCCTCAGGGCGCTGAATCACAAGGTACACAATCTGGCGGTCATTGATCACCTTGATGTATTGATAGTCATCGCTCTTCCCCATATCATGGCCTCCTTTCGCTCAATATTTAAAGAAGCCTTCGCCCGTTTTTCGTCCCAATTTCCCGGCCCGAACCATGATTTTGACTAACGGTGGCGGCATATAACACGGCCCTAGGTCTCGACTCAGGGATTCCGCATTATGGAGATGGATATCCACCCCCACCAAATCCGTCAAGGCTAGGGGGCCCATGGGCCAATTGCCCCCCAGCATCATGGCCTGATCAATGTCCTGCGCACTCGCGATGCCTTCCGCGTAGATTCGAATGGCTTCATTGCGCATGGCAATCATAATGCGACTCACAATTCCACCGGGGTGCTCCCGGGCCACTACCGGAACTTTACCCAAGCGCCGGGCCAATTCGCGTGCAAAGGTCACCGTCTCGGGCGCCGTGTCCAACCCGGTGACAATTTCCACCAATTTCATCACAGGTACCGGGTTCATAAAATGAAAGCCTGCTACAGCCTGCGGACGACGCGTCATACTGGCCAAATCGGTGGGGGAGAGCGTTGAGGTATTGGTCAACAGCACCGTGTCAGGCGGACAAACGTTGTCTAGTTGACGAAACACGTCTCGCTTGATGTTCCGGTCTTCGACGACCGCTTCAATAGCCACCTGTGCCTGACCACAAGCCGGAAAACCATCCGCCACATGCACATGTTGTAAAATAGCTTGGGCTTGATGTGCTGTCATCTTTCCCTGAGCGACGCGACGGTTCAGATTTTCTTGGAGCACGCCAACACCTTTTTGGGCGTGCTCCCGCGTGATGTCCACCACAGTGACCTCGATCCCCACTTGGGCCATCACCTGCACAATGCCCTGCCCCATCGTGCCCACTCCCACGACAACCGCATGATTGATCGTCTCAGCCTTCACGTTTGATTTCCTCCTTTATTCTGTGTGGGGACGTCACCATCTTCGCATCTAACGCCCACACCCCTCCGTCCGCCAAAAACACGCGCAAGGGATTCATTTCCACTTCTTGAACCTGAGTTCTAAGCATCAGTTCGCTAACCGCCTCGATAGCCCGACTCAGAGCCTCTCTAT
>JAKADI010000161.1 GCA_021820675.1 Bacillota bacterium
GTTACTCGACGCCTTTCAGAGTATCCAAAGACGCCAAAGCCGGTCACTATACCTCGGACAAGTCCGTGTTCTCGCCTTGTCTACGCATCTCCCTTCCCAGGATTGGCATACGATGTTGGAAGAAGCGGCCGGGGCCGGGAAAGTCGTCCTAACTTTCGTCGTGGTGGGAACCAACAACGCGCACCGCCTTGTCACCCTCATTCCGCCCACGGAAGCCGTTCCTGAACTGGCTTTGTACCGAGCTTTGACGTGCAATTGCCAACCGGTGAAAATCCCGAACCGGGCCTGGCACGTATGGGATCAAATGAATACTCCAGGCGTAACACCCATTGTCATCCATGTGAGCGTCACACGAGGGGTCTTTTCTCAAGACGGGCTCGATTTGGTTACCCCTCACCACATTATTTCCTGGCCCTTCCCCACCGTTGTGGGTTGGGCCTATCTGCTAGGACGCGTCCGGAAGGGTATGGTGACGATCCCTGTCCAGCGCGGCACCGTCATTGTGGCGCGTATTCATGGCACCGCCCATCTCAGCTTGCATCAGCAAGGGTCTTTTGTGACGGCTGTGGACCAGCTTACCTATACGGGGCGTCTTGTAGGCGGTCACTTCCCCGTGCGTCATCTCAGCCAGGTAGAACACCAATTAACACCCATTATTGCTCGGCGTATCCTAGCGTTGTGTGATAATACCTGGCACCAGGCTCAAAGGATCCAGGCCGATCCATTCGGGTGGCACCGGTCACTGTTGTGGCAAAATACCACCGAAGGTTTTCGCACTTTGACCACATGGAAGGCGTGGCATGTCACGTTTGTCGTCCATTTTCACATTCACTCTCAGGGCGTGTTGCAATGAGGAAAGCACCGGCTCTCACCCCAGTATCCTACGCATTCACCCTAGGCGTCTCTCTAGTCGCCGATGCATTGTTTGTGTGGCCGCTCCACGTGGTTTTGGCAGCGGGTCAAAACGCCATCCTCTCCATGCTCATGACAGCCTTATGGGCCATCTTTATCATCCTGCTTCCACCTCGATCCCATTCTTCAAAATGGACCAGCAGAGTCTGGCAGATCTTAAACGCTGCAGGGGGAATCCTTCTGTCGACTATCGATAGCATCATGCTCGCATCGTTGGTTGCGATGCTAAGAACATTTTACTTTTTCAATACACCCGCATGGGCCTTTTTGATTTCCTTTGCGTTGCTCGTAGCGTGGGGTTCTTCTCAGGCGCCCGAAGCCGTTCCCCGTGTCATTATGCTTTGGGGGCCTTTACTTATCACGATATCTGTTAGTATCATGATTTTGGCCCTCCACAACGTCCAATATCCTCGAGCCATTTGGCCTAACCACGTCATATCTTTAGATACGGTATTCTCTGGGGTTCTGATGATGGCCTACATTCTCACTCCTATCGGTCTCACCATTCGCTGGCTGGCATCCCCTCAAAATACCGTGCCCGTGCCAAAGATCCGCATTCTCGGCCTGTTCCTGGGCGGCGGATTTTTGGTCGCCATGTACTGTATCACCATTGGCACCTTGGGTCCCAGCGCGTTGATTCATGTCAGGTGGCCTATCGTCTTCGTAATGAATGAAATAACCGTAGACAGTGCATTCTTCGTTTCCCGGGTCGGCATTGCAGTGATTTTTGGATGGCTTACCATCATGGCACTGGGCTTCCTCGTCCATGCCCGAATCCTTGTCGATGGGCTGGTGAACACCCTATCCCTCCCCTCACTACGATTTTTCGGATCGTATTGCGTCACCGGACTGTGGGTGGCTATCGCTTGGTTCTTGCCGTCGCCGATACGCGCTGACTCCTTGCTACTAAAAATTGTCAATCCTGCAACCTGGGGATATCTGCTGGTCGAAATGGCAATGCTGCTTTTGACGTTCGCGATAGATCATCATCATCGCTCATCCGCCTAAGACCGCTTCGTCAGTGGCATCGGCCTCGGGGATTCGCTTGGGGTCGATTCCCCAGATATTGGGGATCCCCAGACTATTGCCTCGCATTTATATTCCAAAATTCTCATAACTCTTGCTATTTGTTACAAAGGGAAGATATAATGGAATCGGTTTCCGAAACCGATTCCATTCATAGGGGAGCTATGTTTTTATGGCCCACAAAACGGTCGTCACCATCGCTGATGTCGCCCAACGTGCCGGGGTATCGCGAACGAGCGTATCGCGTTATTTAAATGGCAACTTGGACAATTTATCTCCGGGAACTGCCACCCGCATTGCCGATGCCGTCAGAGATCTGGATTATCGGCCCAATGCCTGGGCTCGGTCATTAAAAACCCGTCACAGCGGCTTGATTGCGGCGGTTGTCGCCGACTTGCGCAACGAGCATATTCTCGCCGTCTTGGACGGTATTGAAATGGCAGTCAATAGCCAGGGATATAGCCTTTTGATATCCAATGCTCAAAATCGCCTGGACTATGAGGAGAAAACGATTGAGCGCCTCATTCAACAACGGGTGGAAGGCGTTATTCTTCAACCCTGTGACGACCGGCAGTCTTCGGCTGTCCAGTCATTGAAAAGGGAAGACATTCGTGTGGTGTTGATGGACCGGAGTCTCGACGTCGTGCCCGCTTTCGACACGGTTCTGCTCGACAACCAGGATGCGGTTGATCAGGCCATGTATCATATCATTCAACAAGGATACCGACAGGTCCTGTATGTGACTGATCCCCCCGAACACGTAACCTCCCGCCGGGAACGTGAAACGGCCATAAAAAAGCAACACCACAGTACGCTCAACGTGAGCATATTTGTGCGCGAAAGTTCTGATGCCTCCCAGTTTGTTCAGGCGCTCCAACAATGGATGGCAATGAGCCTGAAAGAACGCGGGGTGATTATCTGTGCCAATGTAGCCACCACCTTGTTTACCGTGGCAGTCCTCGATCAACTGCATATCCAGGTACCCACGGACGTTGGTCTGCTGGCTATTGATGATCCCCCGTGGGCTCGTTATGTATTGGGGGGCATCACCAGTATTGCCCAACCCACTCTCGACTTAGGCAGGATTGCCGCCGAACGGTTGATGGGCCGCATCCAGGATTCCCATTCCAATCCGGGCCAGGTGCTGCGCTTATCAGGCCGCTTGATCGAACGGCGGTCAACACAACACCCGCATTCCCTTTAACAACAGTAACAGAAAGGAGTGTGCCGTAACCATCATGATTTCGACAGGTTCCCGTCAGCGTTGGGCCCGTTTAATTCCCGTCATTTTCATTGTCTATAGCCTGGCATTTGTTGATCGCGCCAATTTCGGATTTGGCGCGGCCGCAGGATTGTCCAAGACCCTGCACATCACGGCCGGGGTCACGGCCTTGTTGGGGTCCTTATTCTTCTTAGGATATTTCCTATTCCAAGTTCCGGGTGCACACTATGCCGAAAAGCGCAGTGCCAAACGTATCGTGTTTTGGGGAATGCTGTTATGGGGCATACTAGCCTCCTTGACAGGAGTCATCACCAACGTATCGGGGTTGATGATCGACCGACTATTGTTGGGCGTAGTCGAAAGTGTCCTCTTCCCTTCGCTCTTAGTGTTTAACACGCATTGGTTTCTTAAGCCAGAGCGTGCCCGAGCCAACACTTTTCTCATTCTTGGCAACCCCATTACCGTTTTGTGGATGTCGGTCGTGTCGGGCTTTCTGATTCAAGCTCTCAACTGGCAATGGATGTTTATCCTGGAGGGTATCCCTTCCGTTATTATGGCCTTCGTATGGAAAGCGGTGATCGACGACTATCCTGAACAAGCCGAATGGCTGTCCCCCGAAGCCAAGGCCGGTCTGAAACAACAACTGGCAGGCGAACAGCACGCTTTCCCCGCGAAACTTCACTATTGGAGCGCGTTTAAATCACGGGATGTCGTATTGTTATCCATCCAATATTTCCTGTGGAGTATTGGCGTCTACGGATTTGTCATTTGGCTTCCGTCGATCGTCAAAGCCGCGTCTGGGGCAGGACTCGGTGCGACGGGACTTATCAGCGCAACCCCCTATCTGGTAGCGATTGTCCTCATGGTCTTTGCCTCTTACCGGGCTGACCAACAACTCAACCGGAAAGTTTATGTCTGGCCGTTCTTGCTATTGGGAGGTCTGGCGCTATACGCATCATTCTCCATTGGCGTTCATCATTTCGTCATCGCGATGATTCTCCTGGCCCTGGCCGGTGGATTCATGTATGCGCCTTATGGTCCGTTTTTCGCCATCATTCCAGATATCCTCCCCCAAAGTGCCTCCGGGGAATCGATGGCTCTGATCAACAGCATGGGTGCACTCGGTTCGTTTGTTGGTGCCTATGCAGTGGGCTATCTCAACGGCGCCACCGGCAGCCCCAACGACGGCTTCCTGGTGATGTCCCTCAGTTTGATCGTGGCAGCCATTTTAACCATGCTCGTGCATGCCCATCAATCTCAGGTCGAGACCGCTTCTCAAGTGTCGTGAAAGGAGTTCCGTTAGTGCGTTACCGTTGCCATGCGGTTAAAGAATTCCCTGGGTGGGACCGAGTTGAACTCGGTCCCACCCAATGGACGACAGGGTTGAATCTAGACTACGCCTCGGAAATACACGGATTGATTGCCACGCCCGAGTTGCCAGTCACCGCGGAACTACTGGACCGTATGCATCAATTGGTGGTCCTATCCGCCTATGGCGTGGGGTATGATTATATTGACGTAAAAGCTGCTTCCACGCTGGGAATCTTGATCACTCATACACCTGATGCGGTCGTGGCAGCCACGGCAGAATTAGGCATCGCGCTAATTCTGGCCAGTATTCGCGGTATTGTAGGCCAAGATCGGAACATTCGGAAAAACTTCACGCAATTCGGCGCTGCCCGGTTTCCTGTTTCACGTCTGTCCCATGACGGTTCAAGTCAACTCGTTGGCCTCATCGGTTACGGGCGGATCGGCCAACACCTCGGCCAAATGCTCATGGCTCTCGACATTCCTTTTATCTATACACGGCGCCGTGGCCCTTTGGATAATCATCCTGGATATCGTGATCTGAGCGTATTGCTGGGCGAAGCTGATGTCGTGGTGTTAACGGTCCCCCTGACGTCCGGTACCTATCATCTCATCAATTGCGAGACGCTGAACCACATGAAACCGACGGCCATTCTCATTAATATTGCCCGCGGGGCTTGCGTGGACGAAGTCGCCCTCATTCAGGCATTACAATCCGGCAGGATTGCCGGAGCGGCTCTCGATGTATTTGAAGAGGAACCCTGGATCCCTAGAGCCCTCGCCGAGATGGACAATGTCATCCTTTCGCCCCATGCTGGCACTAGCACACGGGAAACCCGATTGGCCATGACCCGGGACGCGGTCGGGAATGTGCTGTCCGCATTAGAGGGTGTGCCTCAAAATGCCATCAATTCCGCCCAATGGACACCCAGTCCGCAACATGCGTGATCCGTTAACTCAGGTGCCGGGAATGAGGTCCTATATGCACATTCCGGTGGCCTACACTGACACTAAGTGTCTGGAATTGCCTCCTCTGCCTCCGTTCGCAAGATCCAACCGGACTTATGAAGTCTCTCG
>JAKADI010000162.1 GCA_021820675.1 Bacillota bacterium
ACCTGCAAAAGCATTATCACTCCCCGGGTCCCTTATATCGGCAACGGATTGATACCTATGCGGGCAGTGACTACGGCCGTACGGTTGAGGAACTTTTGGAAATGGTGAATATGATGGCCACCAACGAGGAAGAATTCCCCCAGCTACAGCAGGTCTTCGAGCGTTCTGTCAATTATGAAGCTCTTTTTTGGAGCCAAGCGGCTGCTGAAGGGCACTTGCTGGACTCATAAGAGCGGATTTCCTTACCCACTAATAGCGGATAACAAAGGAAGAATCCGGGTCAAAACGTAACACTAAAAACGCACTAGGGCCAACTATTGCGTATTGATTGCCGAATAATCCATCATCGCAGTCATGGGACAACATGAATGCCCTCGCCCACGACTTGTTGAGGATAGTCCCCTGATCTGGGCAGACGTCGGAGTGGTGCTAGAGGTTGATCGCACCGCATCACTTGATCCTATGCCTAGAGGACCAACATTGGTGGTGGATTTTGTCGAAGATCATGGCGTCATGAAGGCAACGAGGGCTCAAAGTCCCGGAGGATTTTTAGTGCCATATTCCCGCACGCCACGAGAAAACGCCGGGTTACCTGGTGGCGGCCACGCAATTTGCACCACGTCAGGCGATTCGTGTGCGTTTGACCGTTCAAGACCAAAAACAAGTGCGAACGGTGATGCCCAAGACAACGCCACAGGCCTTTATAGTTCCATAGCATTTGGAGCACATCTGTGACAAATGGCTTCTCGCTGTTGATAGGTTGATAGATTGATGGCTGTAAGTACACTGCGGGTGTGAAGAAACGTTTTCCAGAATTACTGGCGTCTATCATACGAAAGCGCGTGGCAAGCCGCTCTGTCTATTAAACGGACCAAAGAACTCCTCACGCCCATTCCCGTCATCCGTTATGGCCTTCATGACTGAACGTCTCGATCACTAAGGGGAGTCACTGAGGTTCAGCGTCTAATAGGTATCAATTTTAGGAAACCGCCCCATTGCAGCTCGCTATCGTATCCACGGGATAGACAAAATTAGACTGATGCCTATGTGGTGTCAGGGTGAAGTGTGGGTTGATAGACTGGCTTATTGTAGGAGGCTATAATTTTTTGCCCACTGTAGCGCTTCTGGTTTGCTGTGAGCGTCAGCCTTGCGGTAGATACTCGCGACATGCGCACGTACGGTACCAGGACTCACGTGAAGTATGTGGGCAATGCTCCGGTAGGAGTAGTCCTGAGCTATCAAGACAAGGACTTCTTGTTCACGCGGAGTCAAAAGAGAAGCCGGGGAGGTAGAACTGGCTGCGAGCCTTTTTTTTAAAATTAGCGCGAGCTGATGTGACTGTTCTTTGATGTGTTGTCCGCCCGCAAGGATTTCGTAGACTAAGGGTTGTGCCGTATCAACGTCCAGAGCACTCGTCAGCTCATTCATGGCAAGTGTGATATTACCGTATAGTTGCAGAAATTTTTGACGACTGTCGGTGAGTTGGCGGACAAAATATCCGAACAGACTGGCAATTATCAAAGTGAGGCTCATCAACACAGGCCATACTGGGTGCGGAAAGGTATGCATTAAACGGTGCAGGGACCACATACGGAAAGCGATCAGTAGAAGTCCCAAGGCGAGGGCTTTGATGTTGACGGCTGCGAACCAGTACGCTCCTTCGGCAACAGCCACGGGAGCAAGGATGAGACCTGGAATGGTCGGTGTGGATATATATAGAATATAGAAAGCCAGAGCGTATAGCCCATCACGGACGCAGGAATTGGTGACGGTTGTACGACGGTGTAGTTTCCAAAAACACCAGAGCACGTCGAACAAGGCCAAGAGACCAATGCCGAAGGCTGGCCCGCTGTTTTTCGGGGCATCGATCAGTTCGGCAAAACAAAGAAGAGGTACGGCCAACCGTAGGCTCAATAGTACCTTTGGAGGATCCAAATTATAATGCATTTTGTGTCTTCCCCTTTGTTCGTAATAAAAGGTCGAGGAATTCTGTAAATACAGACTAGTTCTTTATTATTATCGTCGAAGTGTTGGGAATTTCAAGATGCTTCCGGGGATCTTATAAAAAAATAAGACGATATTCGATAGCATACAACACACTTGCTTCAGTACAGTGATTGCAGACTTCATCATGAAACTGAGGTGAGCAGATGAAAAAATCCAGCTTAGCACTTATGGGAGCGTTTAGTTTGATCAGCCTGGGATTTTTGAGTATGGGAACGTATCAGCCAGTGCAGGCAGATCATAGCAAAGCCGGAGAGGGATTCACGGCGCAAGCGGTCGCGCAAATGGCAGAACGATTGTTCCCTAGCGGCACGCAAAATGTGGTATTGTGTTCCCGTTCTTCAACCCGCGACATCGCCTTGGGGCAAGCGTTGGCTGCGCGGATATCGGGAGCATTGCTCTTAACGGAAAATGCGCATGTCTTAGGCAATCAAACAGTACATGCATTAAAAGCTTTGGCAATTCCCCAAGTGGCAGGCCAGGGCGTTGTTCAACCATATCAGTTCCCAACGGGGAAACCCCGGATCTATGTGATTGGCAATACGAAACAAATTAGTGGCTCTATTGTCACTGATCTGAAAGCGCAAGGTTACAATATTCAGCGGCTAGGAGGCCAGGGGCTGTCGTTAGCCAAGACAATTCTTAACCGGGTGGCACCGCCTTTGCCTAAGGCTCCCAATAATAGTTTGGAGTTTCCCGTTAAGTGGCCAGTTTACGCGGGAGGGCCCACGCATAATGCCGTATTTTCGATTCGCCCTTCAGCACCCAAGTGGGAGCGTACGGGAGTCCAATGGAATTTTGCGGAAGATGCAGCCGTGCCTTTGAATGCGCCTTTTCCCGACCTTGCTAATTTAGGATTGCGGGGCGCCCCCGTCAAGATGACGCAGAATTTGGGTAACGCCGTGGGTGTAAGCGCCGTGAACGGCATTATTTATGCGGAATCTGACGACTACCATCTCTATGCATTGAATGCGAAAAACGGCACCTTGTTATGGAAGAGCGGACCGCTAGTCAATAACCTCATGGGCAATCCCGTTGTGGCTAATAATCTCGTGTATGTGACTGCAGGGGATACGGGATTTCCGTTCTCCCAGGTCCTTCACTACGCAATGTCCGGCGGTACCGCAACCTTAACAAGGGGCTTGATGTATGCGGCGATCTATGCTTTTAACGCCCGAACCGGACGTTTGGTCTGGAGGCAGGATTTTCACGGAAACGCCATGCCAACTCCCATATACCATGATGGCGTGGTTTATGAAGCGACAGGCGGGGGAAACCTTTGGGCCTTTAACGCAAGAACGGGGGCAGTGAAGTGGAAAACTTCTCTCCAGGGTTTTGACAGCATGTCGAGTCCTAATGTCTATACAAATCCGGTAACGCGCCAAACTGAAATCATTGTGGGCACGTCTGATCAGAATCATGTGGTGGCCGTTAACGCGTCCAATGGGTCCATTTTGTGGTCCCAGAAAACGGCATTGAACATTTTTAATACCGGAATGGGGGATAATTCACCAACGGTCGATCAGTCCCGGAACCTTGTCATCCAGGATTCGGTCGTGAATTTTAACAAGATCACGAAAACGACGAACTTGGCGGTGTATGCGATGAATGCCATCACAGGCAAGGTTCTGTGGTCCACAGACTTGGGGACGGGTAACGCTCCGCCTGCCTACAAGGCGGGGGTTAGTATGGTTCATAATGGTGTGGTTTACGTAGGCTCTCCCGTAACATCGACTTTTTATGCCCTTAATGAGCAAAACGGGTCAATCTTATGGAAATTTCCCTTTCAAAATGCCGGTCCTGCAGGTGCGGGGCGGGGTAATGCCGTTTATGCCTATGGAGTGCTTTGGGTCGCAGCAGGGCCGAAGATTTATGCATTGAATCCCAAAACTGGACAAGAATTAGGTTCATACAGTCCGGGAGGCCGCTTTGGCATTGTCAATCCTGTTATCGTCGGGGCCACCATGTATCTCGACAATTCCTATGACTGGGTCCAGGCTATTCCATTGAAAGCCATCGACCCACACGTAACGATATCTTAACGCGTCAACGCTCCATGATTGATGGCAAAAGAAGTCACCCCGCTCTATTGCCGTCAATTTTCTCAAATATGCCTGTGTTCCCCCGGATGAGGTGCGACAAGTCCGATATCTTGTGGTTATAAGAAGTGTGACGTGGATGAGTGGGCAAACGGATGGCGACATTATGATCTTCTAAGCGGTCGTGGACCTTTGATGCCCCGTGTTGTGGACTTGCCCATGAGTCGTGGAACTGCCCGTGTTCTTACCACCCTCGGACTCTTTATCTGCCCAATGTTCTTTAAGAGGGCTTTATCCTGTCTTTAGCGGGATGCCATCGTCATGTCGTAAAATTTCACGCACAAAGATGCACCAGATTACGCGGATACCAAAATCATCGCTGCAGCGATGCCTTCCGAAGGCGCGTGTGCTGCGTTATCTCATGAGGTTACCAAGTCAATCACACTATCCCAATTGATGGTGCGGCGTTAAAAGCCACAAGCTGGGGATAAGGCACCAAACGGCTTGCTGTTATTCCGCTCCAGCGAGTCCCCGTGCAATTTCTATCGCTTGTGGCGATTCGGGATAAAATGTTCCGTTGGGTAATTTCGTCCAATAACTCCAGCGGATGTGTCGATCAACGGGCACGCCAAATCGAAAGTTGCCGCGGCGCCTTTGACGCTTGGGCTCCGTGTCGGTTTCAACCCGGTAGACTTCACATCTGGGCAAACTTCCGCCGTGCGATATCGCGTAATGCTCGAGTTGCTCACGGAAGAAATCGGGAATATCCGTGTTATCGTCGCAAGATTGCCAATGACTGCGTTGTATTAAAAAGACGTATGCCGCTATGATAACACCTAATAATAAGAAGGCGGAGAGAACGATAAATGATATCCACATCCATGTCCGCCAGAACTTGTACCAAAACCAGTATCGACTCACGCGCAGAGCCTCCCTTTGAACGTCTGTTCGAAATGCACCTGATCATTTTATTCGCGATCTATTGGGCCATTCCTTCTCTCTTTTACCGGTCATGGCATACGGGGATTCACCCGGACAAATATTTTTAGAAAATGGGGCTTGCATTTTCCGAGTACCGTCCGTAAAATAGTAAAGGCATCAGCACCGTCGTGCATGATGACAAACAATTAAATAACGGATGGGTGCCCGAGTGGTTAAAGGGGGCGGTCTGTAAAATCGCTGGCTAACGCCTACGTTGGTTCGAATCCAACCCCATCCACCATCGCGGGGTAGAGCAGCCAGGTAGCTCGTCGGGCTCATAACCCGGAGGTCGCAGGTTCAAATCCTGTCCCCGCAACCATTGGCTCACGTAGCTCAGCAGGCAGAGCACGTCCTTGGTAAGGACGAGGTCACCGGTTCAATCCCGGTCGTGAGCTCCATTTATTGTTAGTACCCCGGTGTTCTTGTGAGATAAAT
>JAKADI010000163.1 GCA_021820675.1 Bacillota bacterium
GGAACCGGCAGATGAGGACGCCGTACCCAAATTCACCGCATAGGCCAATTTTCCCGTGTCTTTTACCCAGGTGTTGAAGTCCTGGAAAACCGACTGAATGCTTTGGGAGTCATGGGCATAGTTTGGGGAAATCGTCACATCCGTCGTCCCGGTAGACGCCAATGACAAACTCACATTGGGGATGAGATGGGAATAGAGATTGGTCGTACTGGATACCGTGTTCCCTTGGTATGACACCAGCGCCACGGTAGCCCCCTGCACTTGATTCAATTGATACCCGCTCGATGTACTGGAAAAAATCCCCACATCGGCAAGGGCCACCGTCCCACTGGTGTAAGTCATACTCTGATCTGTTTGTGTGCCGTAGAGTTTGAGATAGTATTGGCTGCCGGATTGCGCCGCTTGCGCATCCACCGGAGCGCCGCTTTGGTTAATGTCGCTGACCAATTGATTGAGAGTCGTCGTGGAATTGACGGCGATAGAGACCGTGCTCCCCCCCACGGCAAAGGCCACGGTTGCCGTGGATAAGTTTAGGGCCGCATTCGGATTGGTGATGGCAATCGCCGTGGACGCCGTCCCATCAATTTCGGTTTGGGCGAGCTGCAACACGTTTATGGAGTAGGTTCCTGCCGGAGCCTGGCCATCCGCCGCGGCCGTGGCCACATTGGGATTTGATGTACTGGCTTGCATGCTTTGTAAGGCGGTCGAGCCCAAAGACTGCAACCCGGTTAAAAAAGAGCCGGCATCACCTTGCAATGTCGTCCAGGCCGCACTATTATTCTGCAGCGTGGTGAGTTGTTGTTGCAGACCATTAAGCTGTTGTGTCAAGGGTTCAATGGCCAAGCTTTCCATCTCATTCAACGAAAGATCCGATAACATCTGCGCCGCAACATTGTTGTTGCCATAGACTGCAGTCCAATTGACGGCTACACCCGACATGAGCCGTCACCTCCGGACGGACTGATCCCTGCATGCCTTGTCCACATGATTCATTCCTCCTTGAATAACGATCCCCCGATCCTTCGGGAGAAGTGACTTCCGCTATGGTCATTCTACTCACCGTTT
This sequence comes from Bacillota bacterium, assembly GCA_021820675.1. Taxonomy (GTDB): domain Bacteria; phylum Bacillota; class Sulfobacillia; order Sulfobacillales; family Sulfobacillaceae; genus Sulfobacillus. The sequence goes on from JAKADI010000163.1 coordinate 1,066, forward strand.
TCGGGTTGCGCAAAATATTAGCCATGAAATTGCCCATAAAAATTTGCTTAGGTCTTTGGATAACCCTTAGACTAAGCATGAAATCTGCGGATTTCACAATTCAACGACAAACGGTCACGGGTTTCGATGGAGCGAAACCTTAAATCAGTCAAGGAGGAATCGTCGATGATTATCAACACAAACGTATCCGCGTTATTTGCGGAGAACGCTCTGAATAATACCACGAATTCATTAACGAATTTGGAACAGCAAATGTCTACCGGTTACCAAATTAATTCACCCGGCAATAATCCGGCCGGACTCGCCATTTCTACGCTCATGAGCGGAGAATTAGGCGGAATCAACGCGGCTATCGGCAATGCCAACCAGGCCTTGAATCTGCTCGATACCGCCAACGGCGGGATTCAAAACGACGTGCAAATTGTTACCCAAATTCAGCAGCTCGCCACCCAAGCTTCCAACAGCACGGAAACCACCCAGGATCAACAGGATTTGCAATCACAAATCAACAGCTTGCTCTCACAATTGGACAGCAACGCCCAGTCCGTCAACTACAACAACCAAACCTTGTTAAACGGATCCTATGGCGCCACAATTTCATCATCCACTAGCACTGTAACCGGAGCCGCAACCGTCAGTCTTGGAGCCGACAGTGGCAATGCGGCTACCGCGCAATACAGTGTTTCTATCAACTATAATTCGACCACAGCCTTAGCAACCATCAGTCTTAACGATGGAAGTCAGGCTCTGGGAACCATTACGTTAAGCAATATCGCCTCTACGGCCACAACCGCCACCGCCCAGTTTGTCGCGGGAACCAAATACGATTCCGGGCCAGCCTCGTTTGTCGTGAATTTCAACCCGGAAACCATTGCTGGCACCACGGCGACCAGTGTCTCATTGACCTTCTCCGTGGCGGCAGCTGCCAACGCTTTAACCTTCCAGGTTGGTCCCAGCAACAAGGCTGCCAACCAAGTGCAAACCCAGTTGGGATCGTTTACGAGCTTGAGTCTGGGTTTGTCCAGCATTAACGTGGTCGGCACAGCCAATGCCCAAAACGCCATCACTCAATCCAATAACGCGCTATCGATGTTAACCAACGCCCAAGGACAAATCGGGGCGCAGCAAGATCAATTGAACTACACGATTCAAAACCTCAACACGGAGAATACCAACTTGCAAGCGGCCAAATCGACGATTATGGATGCCAACATGTCGCAAGTGATGAGTAATTTCTCCCGGGAACAGATTCTCCAACAAACAGGATTGCAAGCGCTCTCGTCGGCGAATTCACTCCCTGGCTTAGTGCTCAAGCTCCTCGGTTAAAACCGGAAAAAGCCAATCCCGCCCGGAATATTACATTGCGGGCGGGATTTCTTCTGTGTCCTAAGCCTTAAAACACCGGTGCAAAGTCGCGCCCGGCTTCCATACGGTAGCGGGCATGCTGCGTAATCAGCCCTCCATTTAAGGGCCGGGCCGCAGGCAAGTGAAACGACTCAGTTTGGACCGGTTCCACCAAATTCGGCGAATACCCGAAGGCTTGGGCAATACGGCGCGTCAATGCATAGCGGGACAAGCGCTCCGGACCCGCAATGTGAACGATTCCTTCAAATCCGTCTTGCACGGCCTGCCAGGCAATCTTGACCAGCCCCTCGCTAGGCGTAGGCGTGTTGAATTGATCGGTCACCGCCTTCACCGGCTGTCTGGCTTTAAGCTGTTCGACCACCCGGTAGACAAAATTTCTGGGAGTCTCGTCCCGGCTGTAAATCCAAGCCGGGCGGATAATCACACTGTGGGGAATCTGACTTAAGAGGTAGTGTTCGCTCTCGGCCTTATGCTGGCCATACACCTGAATCGGATGCACCGGCCGTTCTTCTCCATAAGGACCGTCAACTCCATCAAACACATAATCTGTCGAAAAAAACACCACACGTGCTTGTTCCTGGACCGCAACATCCGCGACGATCCGGGGCGCTACAACATTTTGTTGGTAGCTCACATCCGGTTCTTGTTCACATTGATCGACATTCGCCATAGCAGCTGGGATCCAGATGACATCCGGCTGCGTTGCTCCAATCAACTCTCGTACCGTTTGACGGTTGGTCATGTCGAGGGCTACCAGATCGGAATGGGGATGACGATAATACGTGCCCACGACCTCCTCGCCCCATTTGAGGAGATTCTGATAGAGATATCCCCCAACCTGCCCCGAAGCCCCGATAATCATGTGTTTCTTCATGGATAATTGGACTCCTTTGCCACTGTCCAGGAATGATCTCGCCCCTTATCGTCCCCGGGCGAGGCGCTCGACGACTTCCTTCGCATTCCCTGTGACCCCTAAATACATCTCCAGCCGCATCGATTCCAACATTCTCGACATGCCGGGTCCCATGTGATTGGCGGCCACCATATTTACGTGATGGTCCAAAAGAAATTTGGCTATACGTGAATGGTGCCGTCCCTCGCCATCTTGATCATGCAGACTGTCCCAGTTCACGTCGATCTCTTCCCAGTTGGTAATTTTCTGATTGTCCACTGTCGCCAACGCGACTCGAGGAGCCCGGCCCCACCGGGGTTCCACCTCGCCATGGGGATCAACCGGAATACAGATAACTTGTGCCATCTTTGTCACCTCTTCGAAAAATTCGTCATGCCAATTTCTGCTTTTTTTGTATGTACACCAAAATTCCTAAACTATCGAGCCACAAGTCCACCCCAAGCGGATCCACACTAGGGACAACATGGCCCTGAATCCGCAAATCCTGGATCATGATTTCGGACATGGCTTCTTGAATCTGCTCGTATGTCACGGTGTCAGGCAACTGCTGGATCAATTTGTTGATATAATGGACTCCATTGCGGGAAAAGTCAAAGGCCTCTCCGGCCGGTTCCGTCATGCCAAAATGCGTGTGATAAATGCGGCGGGGTTTCAATGCTTCAAGACGGTGGAGAGATTCCAACATCGCGTCGGGATCAAAATCGGCCGGAGACGTCGTGGGAAACCCGTACGTAAAATCCCACCCGGTATATTCTGGACGGTACCTGATCCCGACCATATCCCCGCTAAAAATGCCTTGACTGCGGTCATCAAAGATACACATGTGATGTTTCGCGTGTCCCGGGGTATGGTAGAAAGTCAGGGTATGCCGACCGAGGCGCAATGTCCCTTCATCTTCTGCGATCACCACCCGATGGGGATCCACCGGAAGGAGATGTCCAAATATCTCGTCCATCTGATCACCATACACGGCACGGGCTCCTTGATCCAGTTTCGACGGATCGATGAGATGTCTAGCAGCCCGTGGATGGGCATGAAGCACCGCCCTGGGACTTTTTTGCATCATTTGTCCGGCGCCGCCCGCATGGTCCAAATGGACATGAGTGATAATGACATGATCCAAATCTTCGGAGCCGAGGCCTAATTCAGCTAACCCCTCCAGCAAGGCCTCCTGGCTTTTAGCCGATCCCGTGTCAATTAAGGCGACGCGTTCGTCTCGAATGACGTAGGCGCTCGATCGAAAAGATTTGCGTTCCTCAAACAAATCGATCGCATAAATCCCTGTTCCATAATCCAAAACCGACATACATTCCCCTCCTTGGCTCTATTTTCACCCCTTATCCACATTCTGACAATGCCTGGTTCGAAGACTTCCCCTGGACCCAATTTCCGGCATCCAATCCTCTTAACGTCTAAAGCTCGGCATTCCGCAAGGCTTGCTGCGCCTTGCGGGTGGGGACCCTCCACAGACGGCGAAGCGACACAATGTGACGCCTATTATGCCACAATAGGGACCAACTCTGATATAGCGCCTGCCGGTAAAACGGGTCACGCCTGGAGCCGGTCAACGCAAAAAAACTGTAATGCAAGGTGGCCCACATTGCGTGAGTTACGGAGTAATATTTCCAGACTAAAAACAAACGCGCCGTTTCTGCCAACTGCTGGCGCAATCGGGCATCTCGGGGATCAGAATGGCCGGGGTGATGCAAAACGCGTGAACAGGGTTCAAATAACACGTCATAACCCAAACGGCGGACGCGAATGCCAATCTCCGTGTCATCATGCCACTTGGGCAAGCTCTCATCGAGAGGCCATAGCCTTTCCAACCCCCGGCGCCGGATAATCATCCCGCAGCCCATCGGATAATCGACCGGATGCCCGCGCCACCCGCGTATCGCCTCCTCATGTTCGCACAAAGCCTCCCCCCACAACCGGTCACGGCCATGGCCAAAAGAATCCAGAAACGATCCGGCGCCATTGATGATCTGGCCCCGCTCCATGAGCACTAAGGGGGCTACCGCCCCTGCCTCGGGCCGTTCCGACAGACACGCCAGAGCATTTGGTAGCCAACTGGGGGTGGCCTCCCCATCACTGTCCAAAAACGCATACA
>JAKADI010000164.1 GCA_021820675.1 Bacillota bacterium
GGCGTCGCCGTTTGCGCTTTGTGGCGAACAATGCCCGATTTTTGATTCTGCCCGACGCTCATGTCCCCCATCTGGGTTCTCGTGTGTTGGGGTTGGCCCTGCACCGTCTGCGTCGCGATTGGCAGGTCGTCCATGGCCACCCGGTGGTGTTGGCGGAAACCTTTATCGACCCGTCCCGCTTCCGCGGGACCGTCTATTGGGCCGCCAATTGGCAGGACGCGGGCACCACCCTCGGGTTTGGACGCCATCATGGCACCTACCAATGGCACGGCCAAATCAAACGCGTCGCCCTGCGACCTTTGGTCCCGCGCGCCCAGACATGGCTATCGGCCGCGTGGGATGTGGCGGCGTTTCTCACCGGAGGTCCCTCCATCATGTTATCTACCGAATCGCTTACGACAGGACGCCGCAGTTTGATGACCCGGCTCCAGGCGTTAGCGGATGTGCGCAAGCCCCGTGGGGTGCGCCATCCATATGGCACGGTGTTAACCATTGCACTGGCTAGCATTGCTGCGGGATGTACCAGTTTACTGGCCGTCGGCGAGTGGGCGCGCGGACTGACGCAAGAACAACTGGCGACCCTGCAAGCCGCCCGATTTAAAGGACGGTATATCGCGCCCAGCGAATCGGCCATCCGCCGGGCTTTACAACGGAGCGATGCCGAGGCATTGGATACCATTTTAGAAAATTGGATGGCGGCATATGGAGTGCCCGACGCCATCGCTTGCGATGGCAAGACCGCGCGGGGGTCCAGCAACGCCACCACCAAACCCCGTCACCTGGTCTCGGCCGTGGTCCATGGGACCACGCGCATCATTGGACAGACCGCAGTGGACGATAAGTCGAATGAAATTCCGGCGATGTACACCTTGCTCGACCCGTTGAACCTCACCGGAACGTTGATGACCGCCGATGCCATGCACACCCAGCGAAAATTTGCGACCTACGTCGTCAAAGACAAAAAAGCGGACTATCTCCTGATTGCCAAAGGCAATCAGCCCACCTGGGAGGCAGACCTTCGGGCTCTCGCACCCGAGGATTTTTCCCCCTCCGGTCGAAACGTGGGACAAGGGCCACGGACGTCTGGAACATCGTCGGATCCGCCGTAGCATCGCCCTCAATAATTTCGTGAACTTCCCCCACGTGCAACAAGTGTTCTTGTTGGAGCGCACGACCACCATCCTCAAAACCGGAGAAGTCCGCTACGAAACCACCGTGGGACTGAGTAGCCGTGACCCCGTCCAGTTGCCCCCGCAGGCGCTGTTGGAGGCGATTCGCCTCCATTGGACGATTGAGAACAAGGTCCACTGGAACCGGGCTGTGAACTGGCGGGCGGATCAGTCCCGTGTGCGTACCGGCTCGGCGCCGCGCATCCTGGCGAGTTTGCGTAATGCGGTGTTAAGCGGGTTGGATCTCAAGAAGATAACCCAGATTGCTCTAGACAACTACGCTCCTTTGCATGGGATCGTGACGCAGTGATTGCCTTCGTCACCGAACCCATCTAGCGTCGGGGCGTCCCCGCAGATCCTCACGCCCATCCCGTAACCGATCGCCAGTTGCCAGCGACTGGTCTTTTGCCATGCCCCCGCATGCGCCAATCTACACCCTAGCTAACGGCAATCCAGATTGAGCGGCGTAACGGTTGGAACTGGTCTCGTTTCCATAATTTTCACAATTTAACTTTGCCGAAGACCTGAATACCACCCCTTGTAATCGAGTAGTGTGGTTTGTCGAATGTTATAATTTTAAGAGGTTATTGGGCAGGACAGCTCAACATTCCTTGTCTGTATGCCGGTTTCTCCAAGTATTTAGCACGGGTGGGACCTTTAGTGGTGCCGCACGTAACGGTTTGTTGGGCGTGCCATGAATTAGCGCTCGAATCCACACTGAGATCCGAGTATGTCAATGCGGGCCGCGTTGTTCCATCATTCGGTCCCCTCTTCGGGTTAGTGGGTGACTTCTCAAGCGGAGAAATTATCAAATGGATTACGGAGTTCGCACCTGTAAAAACGTTGAATTGCACGGTAATGTTCGACCTGGTCAATTACAGCATTCGACTGCACAATGGGAACGACGACAAGACTGCCTTGTATGTCAGACAGAAGACGAGGGGGAATAACCGTTGAAGCTTCTCTCGATCGATGAGTTCATGACCCATATCCACGACATGGCCCAAGATTTGGGAGAGGATGTCGAAGTGCTCTCCCTGGGCACATCCAGATCCGGGCATGTGATTGAGGCATTAAAAATTTCTCACCTCCCTTGTCGAGCGGTATTCCTGGGTTTTGCTCACCCTAATGAACCTCTCTGTGAACCGATTATGGAAGCCATCATCCAGGAGGCAACTGCCCGACAATCATCCGACAACGACGAGTATTGGTATCTTGTTCCGGTTTGGGACGTGGATGGAGCGCTGACAAATCAAGCCTGGTGGTCTGATACGATATCGATCGGGCGAATGATCGACCATTGGTATCGCCCGGCTCCCTCTGAACAGGTCGAGTGGACATTCCCTCTGAATTATGGGGGCATCCACTTTAATCAACCGCTGCCCGAAACTGACGCCGTTCGACGGTTGATTAACCGCACCGATCCTGAGTTGTTAGTGTCATTGCATAATGGTGTATTCCCGGGTGCTTACGCTTTGATTTCGGAACGAGGGTCACAGTTGGCTCCACAAATTGGTGAGGTGTTCCACACTTACGGTTTAGCGCCCAAAGCACACTGCCCGATCCCCTATGTCGATACCTTTGCACAGGGAGTGTTTGGGTTGCCGCATGCCCATTTGGAAATTGATTATCTCCGGAATCTTGAACCCGAAGGTGCTATCAGCTTCTATGATAATGGTGGTGCCAGCTTCGACTATGTTGATGCCTCCTGTCTGTCCCTGGTCATGGAGTTGCCCATGTTTCAATGGATTGGCCGCGCATCGGGAAATTCTCCAATTCGTCGTCGGGAGCTGGCAGCGCGTCAGATCCAATTGTGGGAGTCGTTCGAACAGGACCTGGCTGACGCCTTTACCGATCCAGAACTATTGCATAGTACCCATCCGCTCCTCTCTTCACCCCGTTATTTTTACCGCCGGCGCGAGACGGATATCGCCACAATCAGGAAAGGACTAGCCGATGCCATGAACAATGATGGCCCGGCACAAGACGCCGATCTGCAGAATTATATCGCGACATTGTTCACGGTATCCACGCACTACTCACAGCTCGTTCGTGGCGGCGGGCGGTATACAGCGACTGCTGAGAGTATTCGCCGCGAGTTGGAAATGTTGGCCAAAGACTATCTCGACGTACTGGATACGCGCACCGTAAGAAATACCGGACGCGCTATTTTGCGCCACCTTCTTGATGGAATGCGATGAGATGGAACAGCACGGGATTACGGCCCAAGCGAAACCTGATTTATCGATCACGGCGGCACCTTCGGCTTTACGAAAATACGTCTCCTGCCTGTTGTTCAGATCGAGGGCGATTTTATGGGACAAAATCATGACGACCCCTTCTGCACGGTTTTTGCACACCCTCAAGGATTTTCTGGTTCTGGCGCGAACGACTCCCATAGAACCCCGGGCTGAAAAAACCGTGATCATTTCGATCACGTCTTCGCGGGCACAGTACGTGTTTTTGGTGTTCCAGATCGTCTTTCTGGTCGTGGCTGGAGATTCGGGCATCGGCCACAGTCTTCCGAGAGAGGTGGGACGCCGGGTGAAATCGTTCGGGAACCAATTGGGCTAAATCATAACGCCGACGGCCACCGGAGGGAGGTGGGCGCCGGCACCAGTTTCCCCTCACGTTCCCAACGGCGCAAAGTGGAGATCAATACACCTAAGGCTTGATCCGTTCGTGAATCGTGACTCATGTGTTCATATTAGATAGTTTAAGACCGTTTTAGTCAAGTTGCAGAAACGGTAAAACTCTAATGACCCCTGTCCTCTCTCGCAGAGATCGAAAATCAGGGGTCGGTCATCCACGCAATCACGCCGTGCGCTGCCGCCTTTGCGTCAACCAGGCGAGCAATTCCTTGACGCTATGAGCCATAAGATCAACACCCCGATCTTGAAACAAAGAATAGGCTAAAGGTCCCGGAGAACCACCCAGCATTCCGCAAAACAAACAAGGCGGGGCATCTAATGAACGCTCTGCCTCATACCGGGCCGCCGCTTGCCAGTCGTCGAGGTTATCCCCCACATAAATCATAAGACGGGGAGAGAGACTTGTGGCCACGGCCACCAGCCCGGCCGGATCAGGTTTGTGAATTCCCCGGTCCTCTGTAATCATGGCCTCTTCGACCCATAGGCCATCCAAACCCGCCACACGCATGGCCACGCGGGTTTCGCCCAAGTTCCTCCCGGTATATAATCCATAGCGAAAGGGGGCTCTTAACAAGTCGTCCCGTGAGATCAAAGGGCGTTCTTGGCGCATCAATCCCGGCCCGGCAATGGTGTCGTTGCGAATACCGAAAACCCCTTGGCTTTCATCCCCCGCATAGTATTCCATAGCCAGACGGGTAATCCGTTGCCGGTCCCAAGACTGGTTAATGGCCTCGAGGTCGTTTTCGTCCACCAAACCTTGCAAAGCCCGCCTTAACCCTCCGAGTCCACCGCCTTGTTGCGCCGCAGCGCGGGAGAGGGTGAGAAAATCCGGTGACACCTCCCGCAAGGCTGTTACGTTGCGACTTCCCGCCATGACTGCCTTGACCAGAAATACCAACACCGCCCCTTGGGCTAAGGTCCAGTCACTGTTAAAACCTCCGGCAGCCTTAAAATAAGCAGTTTCTTCAGGGGTGATAGCCAAGCCCTCATCCGCAAATCCCTGTTCCCGTAAATACTGGGTTACGCTTTGGCACACGACAATAGGATAGGAAGCATGAACGTCAATTAAGACACCATCCATATCAAACACAATGACATCGGCCACTTCGGCTTGCATCACGGCGCGGTTGGTCGCGATGACGCCAGCACCCACTTGTCGTAATTCCAAATTCACCGGTGAAAGGCCTCCCATCCGATATACTCTAATGACGGATCCATCTGTTCAATCACTAAAAGACGGTTATACTTGGCAATACGTTCACCGCGTGCCGGGGCCCCAGTCTTGATCTGACCGCCGTTGACTGCAACAGCCAAGTCAGCTATCGTCGTGTCTTCCGTTTCTCCCGAACGATGGGAAATAATCGTGTTCCATCCGGCGCGATGCGTCATTCGAATGGCCTGCAAGGTTTCGGTGACCGTCCCAATTTGATTCAATTTAATCAACACCGCATTGGAGCAGCCATCGTCAATACCCCGCTGAATACGATTGGTGTTGGTCACAAAGAGATCGTCCCCCACCAACTGAATTTGGTCTCCCAAACGCTCGGTGAGCAGTTGCCAGTTATCCCAGTCATCTTCGGCCAGGCCATCCTCAATTGAAATGATTGGATAATCCCGA
>JAKADI010000165.1 GCA_021820675.1 Bacillota bacterium
TTCTTGTACCCCAATATTCGTATATTCGATGGCCCGCGCCTTTTGTGATTCCCGAATCACCGGGCCGAGAAAGACCCCCTCTTCCATGCCGTTTCCCATCACAATGGCATCGGTTTTCTCCTTTAAGCGCGAGAGCAGATCGTCGGCAATATCGCCGACGGCGACGACCACGGCACACGCCATACAACGCTCTCCTGCGGATCCGAAGGCCGCTTTCACAATCTCATTGGCCGCACTCTCCAGATCCGCATCCGGCATCACAATAGTATGATTCTTGGCACCTGCTAGCGCCTGCACCCGTTTACCGTTTGCAGCAGCGGTTTTATACACATATTCTGCGACCGGTTGCGAGCCGACAAAGGAGATCCCCCGGACTAAATTGTTGGAGAGTAATCCATGGACTACGTCATGCGCTCCGTGAACCAGATTCAACACGCCCTCCGGCAATCCGGCTTCCAGGCATAACTCGACTAACTTGATTGCGGATAGTGGGGTTCTCTCCGAAGGTTTAAGAACAAACGTATTGCCACAGGCAATAGCTAGAGGAAACATCCAGGTCGGCACCATCAAGGGAAAATTAAACGGCGTGATCCCCCCAATGACCCCCACCGGATAACGGTACATCCCGGATTCCATCTGCGTGGCGATATCCGGAAGTTGGCTCCCCATCATTAACGTTGGAGCTCCCGCCGCAAATTCTACGCACTCGATGCCACGCTGCACTTCACCATAGGCTTCATTATAACTTTTACCATTTTCCCGTGTGACCAACTGTGCCAACTCATCCCAATGTTCGACCATCAGTTGCTGTAATTTAAATAAGATCCGTGCCCGGCGAGGCACCGGTGTCTGACTCCAGCGGGGAAATGCCGCGTGAGCCGCTTGAATGGCGGCCGTCACCTCGGCCGTCCCGGACAGCGGTACTTCCGCCAGCACTTCCTCCGTAGCGGGATTCGGCACCGGCAGCACCTCCGTGGCTTGAGCCTCGACCCATTGACCTCCAATAAAGTTTTTCAGCGTGATCGCCATGGCTATTATGGACTCCTCTCCTCGTAATCGTTCAACTCACCGCGCTTCGAATCCCTGGCCTTGCCGGGCCGGCGTCCCGGTATGGAAAGCACGTTCTCTCGTGATTACCACCTTTGAATCGGCGAAAAACGTCATAGGCCCCATACGCTCTGGGTGGCAAGATCTCATGGGTCATCAAAGCCAAGAACCCTAATGCCCGGGGCTCCCCCCAGATAAGGTCTGGCGGCGACGGTGAAACCCGCCTCAATGACGTACTGTCGCCGTCATCCAGCGCCTTCCCCATGGCTCTTGCACCGATCGTCATCCGCGTGAAGAACCCGGCATGTTGCCGATTTATGGAACGGAAATGTCCGCCAGGGCTTCTTGTATGATGGTTAACGCCTCGGTGACATCGACGGCGGTGATGTTGAGCCCCGGGGCGACACGAATCACATTCCCATATAAGCCCCCTTTTCCGAGCAAGAGCCCGCGTTTCTTGGTCGCTTCCAAGAACGCCACTGTCAAGTCCGGGGCCGGACGCTTCTTCTCGTGAACAAATTCCATCCCGATCATGAGCCCTTTCCCTCGCACGTCTCCGAGCAGGGGATACGTCCTTTGCAGTTCCCTCAGCCCGTCCATGAGTTGCCCGCCCATAACTTCGGCATTGTGGGCGAGATTCTCTTCTTCAATGACGTCCAATGTTCCCAGCGCAGCCGCCGTACTCACCGGATTGCCGCCGAACGTGGAAATCGTCAACCCTTGAAAAGCCTCGGCCACCTCCGGTGTCGTAATGGTCCAGCCGATCGGTGCGCCATTGGCCATCCCTTTGGCCGAGGTCATAATATCCGGTTCGATACCCCAATGCTGAATACCAAACATATACTTTCCGGTTCGGCCCCAGCCGGTTTGCACCTCATCAGCAATAAACAAGCCGCCATATTGCTTGACAATCCGCTCGACTTCTTGAAAGTAACCCGGTGGAGGGGTGATAAATCCCCCGACCCCTTGGATCGGCTCCGCAATCACGGCCGCGACTTCCCCGGAGGTTGTCGTTTGGATCAATTCTTCCATATCTTGTGCGCAACGCAGATCACAACTCGGGTAGGTCAAGCCAAAGGGGCAACGGTAACAATACGCACTATGGGCGTGTTTAATGCCGGGGATAGCCGTAGGGCCGTGGCGCCACGGAGCATGGGCGGTCAGGGACATGGCTAATTGCGAGCGTCCATGATAAGCATGCCGAAAGGCAATCACCTCATGACGTCCCGTATATACTTGAGCCAGAAGCACGGCCGTTTCATTCGCCTCCGTGCCGCTATTGGTGAAAAAACTTTTCTGCAGGCGGCCGGGGGTCATGGCTGCCAACTTTTCCGCAAGTTCTACCACCGGGATGGTCGGGTATAATGTCGAAACATGTTGCAGGGTATCCACCTGTTCGTGGATGCGCTTGTTGACGGCGGAGTGACAATGCCCAATACTCACGGTCAAAATGCCTCCGAAAAAGTCTAAGTAAGCCCGGCCGTCAGAATCGTAGAGATACTGGCCGTCGCCCCGCACCATCACCAATGGCTCTTGATAATAATTGGACACGCCGAAAAGATATTGCGATTGTTTGGCGATGATTTCCGATCGTTCCATGTCCCCTCCACACCTTTCTTCTGATGGTTCCACTCCCCTTATGGCAATTGGCGTATCAGTTCATCGTAGGCTTCTGGACGCCGGTCGCGGTAGAATTGCCAGGTATCCCTCACAGTCCGAATGACCTCCCGGTCCATTTCCGCCACCACCACGTCATCGCGGTCGCGGGCAGCAATTTTGACAAAATTGCCCCGCGGATCCACTAAATACGATTGCCCGTAGAATTCGCCCATGTTCCACGGCGCTTCCACACCGACACGATTAATCGCACCGACATAATACCCGTTGGCGACGGCATGCGCGGGTTGTTCAAGTTTCCACAGGTATTCTGAAAGGCCTGCTACGGTCGCTGAGGGGTTAAACACAATTTCGGCCCCGTTAAGCCCCAGAATGCGGGCTCCTTCCGGAAAATGACGGTCATAGCAGATATATACCCCCACCTTAGCGTATGCGGTATCAAAGACAGGGTAGCCTCCCGTGCCCGGCTTGAAATAGTACTTTTCCCAAAATCCCGTGTCCGCCGTTTCCCCGGCTTGCACGTGGGGAATATGCTGCTTCCGGGACTGCCCCAAGTAGGTTCCATCGGCGTCAATAACCGCCGCGGTATTGTAATACACTCCTGTCATGGCCTGTTCATACATCGGCACCACCAAGACGATTTCATTTTGCTTAGCGAGCGTTTGCATCAGTTCCGTGGTAGGCCCGTTCGGAATCGGCTCTGCCGCGTCATACCACTTAGTCGTCTGCTCCGCGCAAAAATAAGGTCCACAGAACACCTCTTGAAGGCAGACAATCTGAGCCCCTTGGCGTGCAGCCTCCTCAATCAACTTCCGGTGTTTCTCGATTGCCACTCTTTTATGCTCTTCAACCGGGCGCGTTCCCGGCACCTCATGTTTGGCTTGAATGAGTCCAATTTTGACAATCCGCGCCATGTTCCATCAATCTCCTTTCTGCTGTCTTAGGTCATCACCGCCTTCAACCCACGCCGGTTCCCACCATCCTTTTACGTGTGCCAACTCTCCATGGTTTTAAACGAGGGAGTTACTGATAGCCAAAAGGTTTCCCCCGGAGATATTGCCCGGTTCCGGGAGTTCCCACGAAAGCACGGTCTCTCACCACATACTCCCCCCGTACCAGCACGTCCGTGGCCTGGCCATGCACTTTAAATCCTTCGAATAGGGAATAATCGCATTGCAAATGGTGTGTTTCCGCGGAGATGGTACGTTCGACGTGTGGATCCCAGATGACCACATCAGCATCCGAGCCGACCGCAATGGTGCCTTTCTTCGGAAACAGTCCAAATAATTTCGCCGCTGTGGTCGACGTGAGGCTCACGAACTTCGATAGCCCAATTCGGCCTTGCACAACACCATACTCATATAAGATCCCCATACGGTCTTCTCCCGACGGTCCCCCGTTCGGAATCTTGGAGAAGTCATCCTTTCCCAGATCTTTTTGCCCGTGAAAATTGAACGAACACTGATCCGATCCCAAGACCATGATATCGCCATTGAATATGCCATTCCACAGCGCCTCCTGGTGGGATTTTTCACGAATCGGAGGAGACATCACGTACTTGGCCCCTTCAAATCCTGGTCCTGCATAAGCCGTATCATCACAGACGAGGTATTGCTCACAAGTTTCACCAAACACCGGCTGGGCACGTCTGCGGGCTTCGCCAATTTTGTCGACCGCTTGCTGGCATGTCACATGCACGATATAAAGAGGCGCCCCGGCCAATTTGGCCAATTCGATGGCACGGCCAGTCGCCTCGCCTTCGGCTGCCGGAGGACGCGTCAGGGCATGATATTGGGGTTGTACGTGGCCTTGGGCCAACGCATCTTCCACCAGCGCATCAATCACATCGCCGTTTTCTGCGTGAACTTGTACGAGCGCATGGGCGGACTTGGCTTTTTGCAAAACCCGGAACAGCGTCTTATCATCCGCCTGCAGCGTATTCTTATAAGCCATGAAGACTTTGAAAGACATCACCCCATGTTCATAAACCATCAGCGGGATCTCGTCTAAGATATCGTCTTGCAAATCCCCAGCCATCATATGAAAACCATAATCAATGACGGCTTTCCCGCGTGCTTTTTCATGCCAAATGTCCAACGAATGCCGCAGGGACTTCCCCCGTTCGTGCATGCAGAAATCAATAATCGTGGTCGTGCCCCCACAGGCAAAGCCCCGTGTTCCCGATTCAAAATCATCCACCGTGACAGTCCCCCCAAAGGGCATATCCAGGTGGGTGTGCGGGTCAATCCCGCCGGGAAACACATAACGACCCTCGGCATTAATCACTTCGGCCCCGCTGTCCCCCAACTTATGGCCGATGGCCGTCACGATGCCATTTTCGATCGCCACATCCGCACGCTGCACATGATCTGCCGTGACGACCAGTCCGTTCGTGATGAGTTTCTTCATGTCACGCTCCTCCTTGGGGTTGGGTTGTTCCGCCCTCTTTTGGCGGTGTTCAATTCTTTTCGAGTTCAGGGGATCTGGCGAGAAATTCTGTGCGTCTTATGCCTGCCGGCGGTGACACCCGCTGCCTGGTGGACACTGGGAATTCCCTCAGCCGAAATCACCCGTCTTGTGCGAAAGGCGCCCCGCTGATGGCGCATCCGTCCCCACTCTCCTGCCAGGTAAGTTTGGGTTTGCCGTGATCTTCAGGCACCATCGTAATGCAGTCATCCACGGGGCAAACCTCATAGCAAAGGTTGCACCCCACGCACTCATCCGCCACAACTTCCAGATTATAGGGATAGCGGCTGCCCGCTTCATTAGGG
>JAKADI010000166.1 GCA_021820675.1 Bacillota bacterium
TTGAACAGTTGGCCAAGCCCTTCCGATGGACGTTTGACGGCAAATTACTGAAAGTGTGATCGCGTAGGTGGTGCGGGATTAACGCCATTGTGTACTAGTCTCCCTGAACCCGAGGATCTGGTGGCGGAAGTCGAGGTAGCGCGACGACGGACATCGCAGCCTTTCGGCATTAACCTCGCTATTGGCCATCGTCCTCTCGACCCGTTTCTCGAGGTTGCCATGCGGATGAAGCCGCGCGCCATCTCCTTAACCGGTGGGAATCCGGCGCCGTATCTTCCGCGGATTAAAGAGGCCGGAATTTTGGCCATGGTGTTGGTGGCGGGGGTGCGCCAGGCGCAAAAGGCAGAGCAATTGGGCGCAGACAGCGTGATTGCCGTGGGATATGAGGGCGGCGGGCATTTAGGCCGCGATGATATCGGAAGCCTCGTTCTCACGCGGAAAGTCGCCCAGTCGGTTTCCGTTCCGGTCGTCGCCTCCGGTGGTTTCGGGGACGGCCATGGACTGGTCGCCGCTTTGGCCCTGGGGGCGGAGGGAATGGAAATGGGCACCCGCTTTCTTGCCACTGAGGAGTGCCCAATCCATCCGCAGTACAAAAAAGCCTTGCTGGACTTTCAAGAAACGGACACCACTATTATCGGACGGCCAATGGGGGTTCCGGGCCGCGTGCTGGCCACGGGTTTTTCCTCGGTGATTTTAGACCGTGAACAACAAGGCGATACGGCCGAGCGGCTACTGCCTCTTTTGGCCGGGACGAGAAACCGTCTCGGAGCACTGGATGGCAAGCTCGATGAAGGATACGTCTGGTCCGGTCAAGGGGTTGGCCTCATTTCCGACATTCCCCCCGTCCGGGAACTGGTTGTACGGATGATGGATGAGGCGAAAGCGAGCTATGAAGCCCTCGGAGCGTTATTTAGCCCGCGTTAAACCTCGTATTCGGAATTCAATTGGTCCGTGACAAACATGTGACCGGGATCATGGGTCACCACCAGGGGAATGCGGGCGCTCAGCGCCACAGCCTGCGGCGTCACGCCGCACGCCCAAAATACCGGTACGTCGTCCGGATTCAAGTCGACAGCATCGCCAAAATCAGGCTGATCAAGGCGCACGCCTAAACCTTCCGGATTCCCGATCCACACGGGACCGCCGTGCATGGAGGGGAACCGCTGGGTTATGGCAACCACAGCGGGCACGAGATGACTGGGGAATGGTCGCATGCTCACGACTAGCGGCCCTTGGAACGGGCCCGCAGATGCGCACACCATATTGGTGCGATACATGGGCACGTTCCGACCTTGGTCAATGTGGGCAATCGGAATGCCGCGCGTCAACAGAGACCATTCGAAGGTGAAGCTACAACCCAGAAGTACGGCTACAAAGTCGTCCTGCCAATAGGACGTAATATCGTGCGTTGTCGCGGCAAGTTGCCCCTCCTTGTAGATACGATACGAAGGCACATCGGTGCGGATATCTGCACCAGGTGCGGTGAGGTGCGGCTCTGGGTTGCCGGGCGAACACACTTCGACGATCGGGCAGGGTTTGGGATTGCGCAAGCAAAAGGTCAGAAAGTCCAGCGCGTAGCTCTTCGGGACAATCGCCAGATTAGCTTGCACGTAGCCCGATGCCAATCCCGACGTGGGGCGTGTCCATACTCCCGATCGTGCCGCTTGTCTGACCTCTTGGCCTGAAACAAGCTTGAGATCCCTGTCTTGCATGGTTGACCCCCTAAAGAAAGCTAGCCCCGGACCAGCCGGGGCCGCGGCGTTTATCCGTTTGCCCTGAAATCGACGTCCCTGGTTTCGGGTCCCATTAGTGCACCAATGAGAATGAGGACTCCTCCGAGGATCAATACTACCAACTGAGTATATTTGTACGGCATAAGGTGTGCGAGCCACAACAGATAGAACGAGAAGAACGATGGGATTACCACAGCCAGGCTGTAGCCGATGCCGAACCCCGAAGCCCGCACGGCTGTCCTGAAACGCTCGTTAATATAGACGGTCACAATGCCCCACATCGAGATGGTGATCACCTCGAGAATCCCCGCCAATAAAAACCCGACCGCATGGTTGGCGACCGAATGCGCCACCAAAAGGTAATACACTATGGGAGCCGGTATTGCACTTAATAAACCAAAGATGACAAACAAGGTCCGGCGGCCAATTCGCTGGCTAAGGACGCCCGCGAGGACGTAGCCGATCGCCAGTACGACGTTGACCACCAGGAGACCGTTGGTGACCGTAACACTGGATATCTTGAGAACATCGGTGAGGACGCCGGGCAGTACATCGACGACGGAGTTGAAGACAAACCACACGCCCGACATCAGTATAAATACCTGAACTAAATGCTTGAAGTTGTCTCCGGAAAATAAATTGGACAGGGGCGACTTGGACTTCTCGCTCTTTTGCCAAAGCTCGGATTCCGGGACCTGTGAGCGATAGTACAAGATAAACAAAATGGATATCACGGTGCCAAGTAGAAACGGAATCCGCCATCCCCATTGGACAAAGGCCGAATGGACGCCGCCCAGCGGTGCAAATTTGAACGTCAATGCGGTGAGCAACGAGATTAAGACATAGGCGATGGGAAACCCGCTCATAATGGCCCCGCCGTATAGACCCCGCTTCAGTTTGGGCGAATATTCCATAGCCAGCGGACTGGCTGCGGTATACTCGCCACCCAAGAAGATTCCGTCGACAAGCCGTAAGGCTGTCAAAACGATTACGGCACCCAATCCCCACTGCTGGTAGCCGGGAAGAATGGCCATCAACAGTGTAGTCGCGCCAAACCCTCCCACCGCGATGATTGCTGTCCGCTTACGTCCCAGACGGTCGCCGTAGTGGCCAAAGATAAACGCCCCGATGGGTCGACCAATTAACGTGACGGAGAACACCAGGTAATAAATGGTGGTTGACACTGCAATAGACAAGTGTTTGGGCTCAAAATAAATGATGGCCGCAGGCAGAACGACGACGGGCAAGTAGATGTCGTACATATCTACAAAAAAGCCAAAGAACGCACCCCATACCGCGCGTACTGCCTCCGGACTCGTGCGTTCGGGAAGAGAAACTTCCTGTGCCAACGAGACCTCCTCCATTTCAAGGCTCAAGTGTTTGAAATATGAAACGTCTTGACGATATTTCATATCGAGGTTTATCATATTAATAGCGAAAGTTTCTGTCAAGTAGTGAAAAACGCGCATTTGCAAAAGCGTCTCGGCTGATGATGGAAGTTGGCCAGATACATAAGAATGAGCGCTTCGACCAACAGAAACACGCAACGCGACGCACGCGATTTTTGCTTCGATTCAGTCACGGGAGGGAGTTCATGCGCGAGGAAATGCCTCTAGCCATATCGGCATGGGTTGATAGATGCCGGAAAGATGCCGAGCTGAAAGCCCTCGTGGGATCGATGGTTTTCGCGTGTGGTTTGATCATTGGAGAGACGTGGTGGCATTGGACGGTATCTAGGCGGGGTATTATCGTTGAAACCACCCGAGGAAGTAGCGATTTCGACATTAATATTCCGGAAGAAGTCTGGTCTATGTTTATGCAGACTCCACCGCCTCCGGGGTTCACGACGTTTCAGGCCATGTTGAATCGCGTCCCCGGGGTGACCCTGTCTGGCAACGCTGTCAAGTGGGCTCAAGCGGCCGCTTCGGTTGAGCGGTTGTTGACCTTGGCACGAGGTAGGACACGGCCGAGTGACGGCGGTACGATGAGGCCGTCACTGGCGGGCGTCACGGGACGGTACATCGAGGTCAAGACTCGTACGGGGACCCAGCCACTCTATTACGAAGAGAGCGGGCAGGGTTCTCCGATGCTCTTTCTTCACACTGCCGGGGCCGACTTGCGGCAATACCATTCCTTGTTAGGCGACTCTACGTTGCAGCAACATTGGCACATGGTTGCCTTTGACTTGCCGGGCCACGGACATTCGCCGCCTCAGGAGGGGTGGTGGAAAGAACCCTATGATTTGTCTGCCGATCGGTACCTTGAGTACATCTTTGCGTGTCTTGAAGCCACCGGAATCCGGCGCCGTCGGCCTGTGATCTTGGGGTGCTCGATGGCGGGAGCTATGGCATTGATTTTGGCCAGCCAGTACGGGGAGGAATTTTCTGGCGTGATATCGTGCGAAGCGGCGTTTGATACCCGAGGGCGTCGAACGCCCTGGGCAACGGATCCCCAAGTCAACGCGGAGCAATATATCTCCACCTGGATTGCGGGAATGATGGCGCCGGAATCTTCGGAAGAACACTACCGAACCGCACTCTGGCACTACGGGCAGGGTGGTCCTGGCGTGTATTCGGGGGATCTGGCCTTTTACAGCAGAGATTGGCCGCAGATTCAGCCCCGGTTGTCGTCAGCTCGATGCCCATTGTGGGTAATGGTGGGCGAATACGACTACAGTTGTTCCCCTGAGGTATCCCGGCGGGTGGCTGAAAAAATGGGTGGGCACTTTACCTTGATGCAATCCCTCGGCCACTTCCCGATGGTTGAGAACCCCGAGCGGTTTCGCGAATACCTGTTGCCGATTTTAACGGAGCTTCGTACTAGATAGGAGGAGGAACATATGAAGGATCGGGAGTTTACCCAACAATTTCAAGACGGTCTTAAGGTTAGGCGTGCAGTGCTGGGACCCGAGTATGTCGATCGATCGTTGGATAAGGCAACGGAGTTTACCTGGCCTATTCAAGAACTCTCTACGGAATATTGCTGGGGACACATTTGGACCAGGCCTGGGTTACCTCGGAAGACCCGCAGTCTACTCAATTTGGCGATGATTACAGCGCTGAATCGGCCGCATGAGCTACGGATTCATGTTCGGGGAGCACTTAGAAATGGTTGCTCGCGCGAGGAAATCCAGGAAGTGCTCCTACAAGCGACCATTTATTGCGGAATTCCGGCTGGCATGGACAGTTTTCGGGTGGCACAGGAGGTCTTTGAAGAGGTCGATAAAAACGGTCTCGGGGAGGACATGCCACATGAGTAACGGCACGGCGGTCGGGTTCGTGGGTTTGGGTCAAATGGGATTTCTCATGGCGCGCCGGTTGTGCCAAGCCGGCTATTCGCTGTCGGTGTTCGACGTCCGTCCCGAAGCCACGGCGAAATTGGAGCCTTACGGTGCCACGCCGATGGCTAGCCCGGTTGAGGTCGCCTCAACGGCCGAAGTCGTGCTTGTTAGTCTGCCAACCCCGGCCGTGGTGAGAGAGGTTGCGTTGGGGGAGGGTGGGCTCCTTGCCGCCCAAACCATGACGGCGTATATTGACCTTTCGACCACCGGTCCTGCCGTCGCTCGGGAAGTTGGCGCTGCCATGGCGACCCGTGGAGTTGCGGTTCTTGACGCGCCTGTGAGCGGAGGCGTTCCGGGCGCTGAAAAGGGCACGTTGTCCCTTATGACTGCTGGCTCGCGGGAGGTAC
>JAKADI010000167.1 GCA_021820675.1 Bacillota bacterium
GTCTGACGACACTCCTTTTACGCAGACACCGCCTAAGGCGTCTATGTCCACATATCGACTGTATTCAGGCCCAAAACCAAATGTGCCCGATGCAGCGATAATTGGATTGGCTAATTCTAGTCCTCGCGGCAACATGGTGAGCATATCCATTACCACATCAACTCCTCTGCTCTAAAGACCGGTCCTTCCGTACACACCCGACGATAGGCTATTCCCAAATTTCCCTGGGTAGGTACCACACACGCCAGGCACGCCCCGATACCGCACCCCATCCGCTGTTCTAACGCCAGAAAACTTATCGCTTTACCCTTGGTAATATGGCTAACCGCCTGTAACATGGGCATTGGGCCACAAGCATAAACCTGAGCATCACCATGGGTTCCTAACCATTCTTCGAGCGGTTCAATGATGGTCCCCTCTCGCCCTGCACTCCCGTCATCTGTACTCAGAGCAACAGGTATCCCTAAGGTTGCGAAGTCATCCGCCATCAGCAACCATTTCGCGGTACGCGCCCCGATAATGGCGGATGGTTGTTGTGCCACATCTTTCAACCACACCTGCGCAGCACAATAAAGAGGCGGCACGCCCACTCCCCCCCCCACAAGTACCCAAGGCTTGTGAGGGTCCGGAGGCGGGAACCCATGCCCCAAGGGGCCCAATATATCGAGAACATCGCCAACTAAACGTTGGCTAAGCCATTTCGTCCCGGACCCGACTACCTGAAATAAGAGTCCTACCTCCCCATGGTGTTCATCAATTCGTGAAAACGAGATCGGCCGTCGCAACATCCCTGGTGTCAAGACATGAGCAAACTGACCCGGAACCGCTGTGGCCAATTCTGGACTTTTGAGGATGAGTTCAACGTGATTGTCGGCTGTCTGATGACGTGCAACAATGGGACTCTGTGCCCAATTCCGTGAAATGGCCATGTTATCTCACCTGTCCCACGTGCAACCAATCGTTCAGTGGACGCACAGAAAATGTTTGTCGCTGCCGACCTCTCAGCGCTTCAATAGCGGCCTGAACGGTATCTAGTGAAGTAAAGCACAAGATTCCCTGTTCAACCGCCGCCCGACGAATCAAAAATCCTTCACGTTCTTGATCCCCACCCACCGTAATCGTATCAATCACCAAATCAAATTGTCCTTGATGAATGAGATCAACTAAATGCGGCCGCCGTTCACGAATCTTGTAGACGGGGGTAGCAGGGATGCCATTAGCGGACAGCATGGCCAAGGTGCCAGCAGTTGCATAAAGTCGGTAACCGAGATCTGCCAAGTCTCGTAAGTACGGAAGAGCTTCCGCCTTATCTGCATCGGCAATCGTAGCGAGAATTTTCCCGCCCGCTGGCAAACGGAATCCCCCCGCGATTAAAGCTTTGTATAGCGCATTGGAGAAGTCATAGTCAATGCCCATAACCTCTCCCGTCGACTTCATTTCAGGACCCAAGATAGCATCAACCTGTCCTAATTTAGCAAACGAAAACACTGGCATCTTCACCGAATAATGCTCCGGCTCAGCTAAAAGTCCTTCGCCCCAACGATCGTTAAAGTGTCCGGTGAGACTGGCTTCCATAGCTAAATCTACCAACGGCACACCCGTGGCCTTTACCACAAAAGGGACAGTACGACTAGACCTGGGATTCGCCTCAATAACATATACCTGATTATCAACGGCCACAAACTGAATATTTAACAAGCCTTTCACTTTAAGACCGCGACACAGTTTCGTCGAAATATCGATGACCTGTTGAATAATGGTGCTCTGCGCACGAACAGGGGGCAGGACAGCCACGGAATCGCCTGAATGTACCCCAGCCCGCTCGACATGTTCCATTACGGCAGGTATTACCACGCGCTGTCCATCACTTACGGCATCGACTTCTAATTCCAACCCACTCATGTACCGATCCATTAATAAGGGTTGGTCAACCCCCATTTCGTTATTCTCTTGTAGATACCGCTCCAACTGAGTCCTATCTTCCACGATTTTCATCGCCCGGCCACCAAGCACATAAGACGGTCTTACTAACAGCGGAAATCCAATTTTTTCGACCGCTGAAAAGGCTTGCCCTGGAGTGGTAACAGCCATCCCGGGCGGTCTTTTGATTCCAAGCTGTTCTAAAAGGCGGTCAAATAGTTCCCGGTCCTCGGCTTGTTGCAATCCCTTTAAGTCGGTTCCAACAATTTTCACACCATGGCGGGTTAAAGATTCCGCCAAATTAATCGCGGTTTGTCCGCCAAACTGGACCACTACCCCGTCCGGCTGTTCCCAATCGATGATATTTAAGACGTCTTCCAGAGTAATCGGTTCAAAATACAAGCGGTCTGAGGCGTTGAAGTCGGTCGACACGGTTTCGGGATTGTTGTTCACCATAATTGCTTTGTACCCCAGTCTCCTCAAAGCATTTAATGCATATACGCTGGCAGCGTCAAATTCAATACCTTGACCAATGCGAATAGGCCCAGATCCAATCACGAGAATTTTCGGACCAGCTAGGGCTTGTGCTTCGTTTTCTTCCTCATAGGTCGCGTAATAATACGGTGTTTGGGCCGGAAATTCACCAGCACAAGTGTCCACCATCTTATAGGTCGGGGTAATTCCCATCGTTACCCTAACCGTCCGCACCTCATCCTCCGTCTGGTGAATTAACTCGGCGATGCGATGGTCGGAGAACCCTTGTTGTTTAAGTTCCCGCGCCCGGTCCATCCAGGTGTCGGGATGTTGGGCAATCCATTCCTCATTCCGAATAATGTCCGCAATTTCTTCCAAAAACCATGGGTCAATGGCCGTTCGGTCAGCGATGTCTTTCAAGGCGAATCCCCGCCGTAATCCTTCTGCCACAAAAAACAATCGCTCATCGGTTACTCGTTGAATTCCCATCCAAATTTCCGCATCCGTATGGCGAGTCAAGCGCGGATGCGATAAGGACAATTGCTTTATCTCTAAAGACCTGACCGCTTTTTGGAGTCCGCCCGCAAACGTTCGATCAATCGCCATCACTTCGCCAGTGGCCTTCATTTGGGTTCCTAGTGTCCGCTCGGCGGTCGGAAACTTATCAAAAGGCCATCGGGGAATCTTCACGACCACGTAATCTAATGCCGGCTCGAACGCAGCGGTGGTATCAACGGTGACAGGGTTTGCTATTTCCGGAAGCGTCAAGCCGATGGCGATTTTGGAAACAATCCGCGCAATAGGATACCCCGTAGCTTTGGATGCTAAGGCACTGGACCGCGACACCCGAGGATTAACCTCAATAACGCGGTATCGACCGTCAGGATGGAGAGCCAATTGGACATTGCACCCCCCTACCACTCCTAAATGATTCACAATATCTAAAGACACCGTTCTGAGAAGTTGATATTCATAATCGCTCAAGGTTTGGCTCGGAGCAACGACGATCGAGTCACCGGTATGAATTCCCACCGGATCGAAGTTCTCCATGTTACAAACAGTGATCGTGTTGCCGTCTTGATCCCGGATTATCTCATATTCCACCTCTTTATACCCGGCTATGGATTCTTCGACCAACACCTGGGTAATGGGACTTAATGTTAAAGCATGCGGCAATCGTTCCAACAATTCTTCGTCATTATGCGCAAATCCTCCACCCGTTCCTCCCAGCGTGTAGGCTGGGCGAAGAACAACCGGATAGCCAATTTCCTGCGCAAACATTAAGCCTTCTTCGACGGTCGTTACGGTTCGACTTTTGGCGATAGGATGACCTAGATCGATCATCAAATTTCGAAAGGCCTCACGATCTTCCGCAAGCTTAATCGTGGAGAGAGGAGTGCCTAACAGCCCTATACCGAGATCCGTTAAGACACCGGTTCTCCCGAGCTCGGAAGCTAAGTTCAGTCCCATTTGTCCCCCTAATGTAGCCAGCACCCCGTCCGGTCTTTCCTGGCCTAAGATATAGGCCAAAAAGGAAACCGTTAACGGCTCCAGATACACCACATCGGCAATAGATAAATCCGTCATAATCGTCGCAGGATTGCTGTTCACCAAGACAACCTCAAGTCCCTCTTCCTTTAACGCTCGACAAGCCTGCGTCCCGGCATAGTCAAATTCGGCTGCTTGACCAATAATAATTGGCCCCGATCCAATCACCAAGACCTTATGGATGTCCGATCGTTTAGGCATTCGTTAACCCCCTTTGCTGACTGACCAGGTCTAAAAATTCATCGAATAAATAATGCGAGTCCCATGGCCCGGGACCAGCCTCCGGATGGTGCTGCACCGTTATGATCGGCTTGGTTTTGTGTTGGAAGCCTTCTGCGGTTTGATCATGCAAATTTGTGAGGCGAATTAGGTACCGGTCGACAAGTGGGGTGGGATCGACCGCGTAACCATGGTTTTGTGAGGTAATTAATACCTTACCCGACCGATGATCTAATAAGGGGTGGTTAGCGCCATGATGGCCAAATTTTAAGGGATAGGTTGCTGCCCCTTCCGCCAATCCGACCAATTGATGGCCTAAGCAAATACCCAACGTAGGATAGTTGTCCAAAGCATAACGTACCGTGGGTAGAAGGTCAGTAAAATCACTAGGATTTCCGGGACCATTAGATAATACCACGCCATCGGGCACGTAACTGGCTAATTCTTGAACACTCACCGTTGCGGGAACCACGGTAACCCACATGTCTCGCTTAACCAGTTGTTCCATAATGGAGTTTTTTGCACCGTAATCGATTACCACAATGTGCGGGCCATTTTGGCCTAAATCGTATACCTTCGGCGTTGTCACGCGATAAACGCTGCGAGAAAGGTCGATGCGACTCAAAGAATCCTTACGCGTTTCTTCGGTCATATTCAAGGGTCCCAAAACCGCGTGTTGCGTCCCGAAATTTCGTATATGAAGAGTCAAAGCTCGTGTATCCACCTCAACTAATCCACACTTATGATATCGCTTGAGATACGAGTCGAAACTTTCCGCCCCTCCAAAATGCGAGGGAATAGGGGAATCACGTTTAACAATCACTGCTTCAGCCCACGGAAACAATGATTCCGCCGCTTCAGGAAATGTGCCATAATTGCCAATTAGAGGATAGGTTAGAACAACGATTTGACCGAAGTAGGAGGGATCCGTCAAAATCTCTTGATATCCCGTCATAGAGGTATTAAAAACCACTTCACCCGCAACCACCTGGTTTATATCGCCGATGAGCCGCCCGCCAAACCACGTTCCGTCTTCAAAAAACAATGCTCCTTTCACGTCCGCACCTCCTGGTCCCTCATGGTAAACCGGCCCCTTAACATCGTGGCTACCGGGCGACCCTTCAGTTTTAACCCTTGTAAGGGAGTGTTCTTTCCTCGGGAATAAAACTTTTGACTATCTACAACCCACTCAATTTGAGGGTCAATGAAAGTCACATCGGCCCAGGCGCCTTCCGTCAACCCAGCATATTGTTCC
>JAKADI010000168.1 GCA_021820675.1 Bacillota bacterium
CATTTTGTGGCCCGCATCCAACAACATTACCGGCACCGCAACCAAATATCTGATGCCGTGATTCACCAACTGCTGAATGGTTTCGTCGATACGGGGTCGCGCAAATTCTAAAAAAGCCCGGTAAAGCGGAATTGTTACGGTACTGGGCAATCGGTCCTTCACGCGCTCGACCATCATGTCAAATTGTTGAAAGCCTTCCTCATCGCGGCTCCCATGACCAATGAGCAAAACTGCGTCTGTGTGTTCTGTCATTCTTGGAATCTGCCTCCTTAATCGCGATATCCACGCGTGTTGCGGTTGCTTCTGACTAGCGTTATAGGGTTTTACCAAACGATGTGACGGGGCATTTGCCGCATCCGGAACTAAAAACAGTATTGTTATGGGTCACCACTTGCTGGCTTATCGACTGGTTAGCGGTACCGATGAGTGCTGGCCACCCGGCATTAGGCCCACAGCTACCGTTACCCGTGCTGATTTGGTTTTGGGCACCAGCAGCTTCCCACGACTTGATCCTAAAATCGCCGCGGGTTCGGCCACCCCATAAGCTCCAGTAGCATGGAAAACATACGGATTGATTTCATCTAAGCTGTTTCTCACGCTATTTAATTGTTGCGGCGAAAAATACTGTATGGCCCAGTGGTGCCGTGCTGCGAATTTGTTCAGTGCTTCGTCGTGTCGCTTAATATCAATCGTAGCCACGCCTAATACACTGTTAACAGACAAATGACTGTGCGAAAGGGTGTCCATGACCATACGTTCCAGTTCCTCAGCCGGTGTATTTCGGCTAAAGCCCAAACCAACACATAACACTTTGGGACGATAAATCAGAATCGGGCGCAAGGCCACATCAAGGGGCGGTGCCACTTGACGGTGCGTGATCCACAGCCATCCTTTCATGTCGTGCATCACATCCTTGGGTACTTGAGTCCACCAAGGGTAAATCCCGCCCCCAAAATGATCACGGTATGTCCACTCCTCCGGTCCACTTTCCTGAACGACTCCTAGGGGATCCCCCTCCAAAGCCATACGGGACATCACCGGAAGCGCCTGAGGATTTTCGATGGACCATTGCCATTCGCGTCCCACCCAATCCAGAGCTGCTCTGTTTAAACTTTCCGTTCCCGTGGTCACAACGGGTTCAGCCCCCAACCAAGCCGCCACATCTTGCGTCACCATATTGCCATCCCGACCATGGCAGGACAACAGGCAGACGACATAACGCCCTCCGTCATCGATCGCTGTGACACTCGGATCCGTATGCTTATCCCGAATGACCGGAGCAATGAGACGGACAACAAGACTCACCGGCAACACAAATATCCAGTGATCATAATCATGGAAAGTCTTTTGAATCTGATCCGCGATAGACGCGCGATAGTAGCGAACCGCGTCATTAGGGCCACAGGTCCCTTTCTGTCGCAAACGTTCCGGCAACCATACCTCCATAGCCTTGTACCCGCACAATCTCTCCATAACGCCTAAGCCCGGACGGGTAATCGTCATAGCGGCCCATTTCTCCTGACTCATCTTTCCCCCTCATGCCGGTCCCGATGGGGAGTCCGAAAAAGATGCGAAAATTGGGGATCATACAAACACGACCGAACCTCTTTCTCACCTTCCCCAATAGCCTCTCCTGCGATAATCAGGGCATGGCGATAAATACCGTGATGGCGGAGATCTTCTGCCAGTGTCTTAACCGTGCTCCAAATAATTTTCTCATCCGGCCAACTCACCTTATAGGCTATGACCAGGGAATCAGATTCCTGGTAACCAGCAGCCAGTAATTCCTTTGTGACTCTATTGGCCAATGCCGCACTCAGAAAAATGGCCAAAGTGGCTGGATGACGCGCCAGTTGGGATAAAGACGCGCCATGGGGCAAGGTGCTCGCACGGCCCTCGACTCGCGTCAAAATAATGGTCTGGGATCGACCCGGGAGCGTCAGTTCCCGCTGGAGGCGGCTCGCCGCCCCAAACACGGAACTCACTCCGGGAA
The DNA here is from genome assembly GCA_021820675.1 of Bacillota bacterium. Taxonomy (GTDB): domain Bacteria; phylum Bacillota; class Sulfobacillia; order Sulfobacillales; family Sulfobacillaceae; genus Sulfobacillus. Next base: position 1,994 of record JAKADI010000168.1, read on the forward strand.
TAATTTCAAAGGGAATGTGGTGGTCCGTCAATGCTCTCATTTGTTCGGCAAGGGCGCCGTACAGGGCCGGATCGCCTGAGTGGACCCGTGCCACAACCCGATTTTGCTGGGCAGCCAAAACCATCATAGCGACAATCTCATCCAAATGGTGGTTGCTGCTGGTCAAAATTCGCGCTGACGGGCGGCAATACCCCAGAATTCGCGAATCAACCAGGGAGTCTGCATAGATCACGACATCTGCGGTTTGCAGAATGCGCATACCCCGGACTGTCATTAGTTCCGGATCGCCAGGACCCGCTCCAATGATATACACCCGTGCCGGCTCAACGTTTTTCATGATCTGCCTCCTTGCTCCAATCTTGTCGTCTTGACGATTAGCAACGACATATAAGGCAACTTACGCGAAATGAGTGTCCCGAGATCTGATACAATTTCTTCGTTGTCCCAACCGATATGGGACAAATAAACCGTGCGGGATAACAAATGACGCGACTGAAGCAACTCGTAAACTTCCGTGAATACGGCGGCCACCTTCACAATAATGACGGTATCGCAAACATCCAGCGCCTGAATTACCCTCGCAAGATTGTGCGATGCACTAACAATGGCGAGAGACTCCTGGGATTGCGTCAATACATGTCCCCACCGCGCGGACGCCGCAAGGACAGAGGAAACGCCCGGCAAGAAGCGTATCGGCACAGCGGGCCACCTCACCTGGATCCGTTCGGCAAGATACGAAAAGGTCGAATACAATGAGGGATCCCCTTCCGTCACGAATACGACGTCGACCCCTTCCGCCAAGACGGGGTAAACGTCGTCTGCGGCCTTATCCCAAGCTTGGTTCAGAACTCCCTGATCTCGGGTCATGGGAAAATGAAGGCGCAGCACGCGTTTGCCTGGCGTTAAATAGGATGCAATAATCGTCTCGGCGCGTCCTGGCCGATTCGAATCTGTAGGCAAGGCAATGACCGATGCTTGTTTAAGGATGCGATCCGCCTCGAGTGTCAGCCATTCACGATGACCGGCTCCGGCTCCTAAGCCATACAGTGTGCCCCATAATGCCATCATTTCTCGCACCTTTCCTGAACGTCATCCTTCATCCAATCGCTCAATAGTCACCGTTCATGGGCTTTTTGACCGAAACAATAAACACAGGATTGTCCGGTTGAAACCGGGGAACTTTCATCTGCGAATCCAACAGTGACGTTTGAACCATACGAATGCGCCACGAGCATGAAGCCGGCAAAATTTTCTCAATTTGCAAGACATGATCGAGACGCACCAGGTTTAAAACCATCATATTCCCTGGTTTTAACCGCTCACAGACACCCGCGACGACGGCTTCTAGGCGCCCTCCCGTTCCCCCTATAAACACCGCATCCGGATCGGGTAATTGTTCAAAAATTTCCGGAGCTTCTCCCAGAACCGGTGTCACTGCCGCGCGATGACCTCGGACATTGCCGGTTAAAAGGCGAAAGTCGCGGGGGTTGCGCTCTATCGCAAAAATCCGTCCCGTTACACCAATGATACGGCTCGCATCGATGGCCAATGAACCCGTCCCCGCCCCGATATCCCACAAGACACTGTGCTGATGTATTCCCAACTGAGCAATGGAAATCGCGCGTATGGGTTTTTTGGTCACCATTCCCGGCTGGTCATCGCGTCGCAAGAGCATGGAATCATCGATCCCAAAACGTCCATAGCCCGCCTCCGGATTGAGTAAGATCACCACCGCATAGCCCCCGAACGGTTGGCCTTGGAGTTCTTGAGCCGTGGCTTCGGTAATGAGTTCATTCACCGTATCCAGGTTTTCGCAGACGAACATTCTCACCTCGGGCAATTCGGCGTCCACGAGCGTTTGGGCGATGCGTCCTGCGTGGCGATCAGGATCAGTCAACACGGCCACTTTAGTGTGGCGCAAGGTCCAGGTAATCACAGGCTCTAACGTTCGGCCATGTACGCTGCCAAAAAATGCATCGTGCCATGACATTTTCACTTTGGCGAAAGCTCGTTGAATCGAGGAGACATGAGGAACGACCACCACAGAGTCTTTCCCGAATGCCCGATATAGAAACTCGGCAATACCAAAAAAGCTGGGGTCTCCGGTGGCCATGACCAGCCGCCTGCACTCCGAATGAGCTCGCATATGGTCGGCAAGCAATTGCAACGGCGGTGTAATCACATATTTGGCAGGTCCATCGGCAATGTGGTTTAGTGCGCGCCGACTCCCATAGACCACATCAGCGGTTTGCAGAAGTTGGCGTTCCAACGGCAGCCAATCTTGCGGTCCCCCGGGGGATGTCCCCATCACATAAATGGGATTATTGCCTATCATACTGTTCATACTGTTCCGAAGCCAGCGTCATCATGGCATTTATCACCGCTGCCCCCACCGCGCTGCCCCCTTTCATTGACAAGTTCGTAACAAAAGGCACCGAGGAGCGGTCTGTCGCTAAGCGCTCTTTCGACTCACGGGCCCCTACGAAGCCTACGGGAACGCCGATGACCACCTTGGGTCGCCATCCTTCGTCGTGGATTAGCCGTATCGTTTCCATAAGAGCCGTGGGCGCATTGGCGACAACCACTATCGCATCATTTCCATGTATTCGGGCCGCGTGGCGAATTCCCCAGGCCGACCGCGTTATGTGATTCTGTCTCTGCCCGTCCATATGGTCGAGATAGCAATAAGACCTCAACCCCAAAGATGCGATTAAAGATTCACGAAAACCCGCCGCCACCATCCGCACATCGGTAACAATAGGAAATTTCTGGCGCAACGCTGTGATTCCCGTCTCAAGCGCGTCTTCATGGAATCGCATCGTATCCCGGTATTCCCAATCCGCCGTCGCATGAATTACCCATTCGATGATATGCCGTTCGGCAGACGAGCACCTTAAGGTACCTAATCCTTGCCGAATTTGACGAAAGGATTCGTTATAGATCTCCTGAGGTGTCATGGACTAGAGCGAAACCTCCTTGGCATCCAGTCTTTCATACGAGGCTCCTAGGGCTTGAGCCAGCTTTTGCGCCCAATACATAGGCACACGACTACTATCAGCATCCACAACACGGATATGGAAAGGGACGGCATTTAGTCGTTTTAGAAACTCCTGAGCCTGACTAAAATGTTGAGACCACTGCGTGGTTAAGCCAGGCAATTTGCCGTCAGTCATCAAGTACAGTTCAAAAAACCAGGGTTGACGATACCGCCACCGTTTTAACTGATCGGCACTCTTTTGCAATCCATCCCACAAAGGAGTATCGCCGTGCGCTGGCAATTTCTCTAGAATCGCCTTGAGACGGCCCAGTTTTTTGCTGGGATTGAGCAGGGTTCGAGCCTCTTGATGGCCAAATGTTAAAAGGGCAAAATACACGCGCTTTCGGTAAGCTTTCTCCGCAATTCGAACAATAGCA
>JAKADI010000169.1 GCA_021820675.1 Bacillota bacterium
ATCTCCGAAACGGGAACCAGATAGCAGTAATAATCCCCTTCATCCGCTATGGAATTCCATTTACTGAGGTCTCGTATGTCGTCAGGAATCTTTCTCTTCATTCCCATTCCTCCTAATGGTTCGTTTCGTCGGCCACCACGGTCGCCACAGGAATCCCTAGTCTCGAAGCCACACACGCCCGGTGACAGCCGTCGTTCAAGAGTACAAGACCATTCTCGTTGCGCGAGCCGCTCAGACCGTGCATGTTGACCGCGGCAAAAAGACTGATACCACGCCACGCATCGTCCGGCCCGGGAACCCCTCCATAGGGCGAGTTCCACCGTTGGATGAGGAATTCATGCCACGCAAGGTCTTGCGGGCATTCCTCAGGAATGTCGTCCCCAAAGTAATTCTTGGTTAGGATCCATGCGTGTGCATAGACAGCGAGGCCTCGGCAGTAGGGATACCCGGATTCTTCGCCATAATTGAGATCGGGAATCGCGTCCCCCGAGAGAGAACACTTGCCGGCAGCGGCCTTGTGGCATTCACCTGGGGCGAAAGCGAAGTTTTCAGGATCGAAATCCTGCGGTAATAAAACCTGCCGGGTCTTCCATGAGTACGATGCTTGTTCAGAGACCGCTCGAACAATTTGAGGTTCCTCAATCGGCTTCCAATCCGGATTGGCGTAAGCGCCATATTGGAATTCAAGCGTCACCTCATACCACTCGATCTCACCATCAAGTTCCTGCCAGTGAAGCCACTGCACACGCTGAGGGTCCAAATTCCATTTGTCAAAGAAAGCGCGATAAAGGCTCGTACAAACCCACTCAAACGCATTGGTGAGGCTCGTCGACCGGTTAGAGGGGGCATCCCGCAACACGATAATGGGTCGCGGCTGTCCGTCCGCAAAGACCTCGACGTCACAATGACCCATTGACCTATCATTCCCCAGGTACGGCCATGAAAACCGGTAGTGGGGCCATTCCCCGCGAATCAGGTACATAAGTACGCTCCTTTGACTACCGCCCGTAATAGCACTCCAGCTTGGTTAGCACAAATTTCGTCGCATCCTTCTCGTACCGCTTCCGATACTCTGCCCTTGCAAGTGTGGTCGCCCACTTTGGTGAGGCTGGCATAATTGACGGGATAGCCGTGACGTGCATGGGATCCGATGGGGGGCGAAAATGGTGCCCCGCCCCATGATGATATACCGTAACTCGAAGAGGGATCCTGCTAAAACTTGGCGTCTCAACGACGCAAAGGGATTGCGTTCAATACAGGACCCCTTCCTCTATCCCTTATCCAAGCGTAAGCTCCACCTCGTATTCGTGGGGGGTGTTACAATGTGGACATGTTACAACGATGGCGGTTTTTACTCTTGCTGTCCCCGGAGTCACCGGCCTGGTGTCTTTTAGAAACTTGGCAGCCATCCCCTCGGTCGCCCGGTACCGTCTTCCCTTAGGTCCCTTGCTTTCCCAATCCAGCCATCCCCGATTCCGTGCAATTTTAAGGGCTTCGTTAAATGTGCCATACCAGTCATCCACATCCCCTCCGGTTTCTGGCACGGATTGTACTAAGTACCCAATTGTCGTTAGCCATCCATCCCATCCAGAATCACGGACATGCTGGTGAATTATCTGGGTCAGTGCTTTGATTAGCCCTTCATCAACCTCATGATGGGGGGTGTTCCAGTCATGGTTAGATCCCAAATCGATCGTCCTCCTTTATCGTAACCATCTAAATCATATACCAGTTAAAGCAGTTGTGCGATATTGATATTTTCCCTATTGCGTATTTTCGTGTTTGATGGTAATGTATTCTTGAAAGAATAAGTTACTAAGGGGGTTCAAACCCGCATGAAGACTACGAATCCGAGGATTTTGCGCCTCATGAAGGCCCGAAAAGCAGCGGAACAGAAACAGACCGAGGCCTCGAAAAAGGCCGTTGGGTACATTCGTGTAAGCACCGAAGAGCAGCGGGACAGCGGACTCAGCCTTGGCGCTCAGCGCGAGTCCATTACCGCGTTCGCGAAATCCCAAGGGTATGAGCTCGTTACCATCGTGGAAGACGCAGCCGTTTCCGGAGCCACCAAGCCAACGGACCGCCCGGGCTTCGGCCAGATTCTCGAATTGGCGCAAAACGAGTCCTTTGGCATTTTGCTCGTCTGGAAGTTTGATCGGTTAGCCCGTCACTTAGCCTATGCCGTCTCGACGACCCAAACCCTTCGCGAAGACTACGGTGTCACGCTCCGGTCGGTCACCGAGCCGATTGAAACTGAGAGTCCGATGGGGCAGACCATTTTCAGTATCTTCGCCGGCATGGCGATGATGGAGCGCGAAGCCATTACGGAGCGCACGCTCATGGGCCGCAAGGCCAAGGCCAAACAAGGCGGCTTTGCAGGAGGGAAGGCCCCATATGGTTATGCGCGGGACAAAGAAGGCGGACTGGTGGTCGTTCCCGAAGAAGCAGCCGTGGTCCAAAAAATCTTTGCTCTCAGCCACCAAGGACTGGGCACCAAAGCCATTGCCGCCCAGCTCAACGCAGAAGGCATTCCGACGCGAGGCGGCCGCCCATGGATCTTCTCGACGATTCAAGGAATGCTCCATAACGCCAAGTATGAAGGCAACGTGGAGTACTTTTTTAAAGCCACCGAAAAAGATTCCTGGGTGGAGCCCGGCCACCACGAGGCAATTCTGCCCCCAAAAGCATCCAGGCGCGTCGGGTAAGAAAGGAAGGGAGCACTAACCATGGCCGAAACTCATGACAAGTATCCATGGCGCAAGCAAGTCCAAGCCTTATTAGAAGAGTACCACCTCCCCATCCGCGTCCGAGGCTACGTAAGTTCTCTAACAATAGATCAGCGCAACGCCATCGATAATGCTATTGATGCGTTGCCTTACGAGTATCAGCAAGTCGTGAAAGTGTTGGACTGCAAATATACATCCATTCTATGGCTACGGGAGGACATTTTCCCTAAATGGCCCCGAAACCTACGGCAGGGGCTACAAAAAATGCTCAACGTCTCCCTCCGGACTGTGGACGATTGGCACACTAAGGCTCTCGATCAAATAGCGGAGGCGTTACAACTTAAAGAGACGATGCCTACCCATCCCCAACCTCGGGGTTCCAAAGAAACCGATGAAGAATATCGCCACCACCGCTGGCCGCGACCGCGGTGGTGGGATCGCGCCGAGGCTGATCTAGAATGGATTGGCCAATATGGGTTCTACATTACCCATCAGGAATACGACGCCATTGTACGCGCCGCGTCTAAACGGGCGATAAATGCCAAACGGCGGAATCGCTCCATGGCTGGTGAACCGCTCGCAATTTTGATGACCGAAGAACCCTTCCTTCCCCCAAACCCCAAAGATTTAAGGGCAAAGGCACAAGCGCTAGTTCAAGCGGTGTTAACAGACACTCAAATGCGCAATTTGATATTGGACCGCTATTGGGACCGGCAGGTGAATCACGCCCAACATCCCCACCTATCAGTAAATTTCTATGCGGAGCGTCTAGGTATCGGCCGTACCCGGTATTACGAGATCTGGACACAGGCCATGAAAAAAATAGCAACCTATTGGAATATCCCCATTGAAAATGATGAAGAGTATGAGTGAACACGCTTGACCTTTTTGCAGTGTTTGTAGTATCATTTAGATATTGGGATGATTATGCCCTGTAGCCATTCGACTTGCGTCGGCGGCTATTTTGTTTTGCGCAAAAGGAGGCCCTAAAACAATGTCTAATCCGTTTCGTGATTGGCGCGAAGAGCGAGGGCTGACCCGTACTGAGATGGCGGTTTTGCTCGGCACCGGAGTTTCTCAGGTCCAAGCCGTCGAGTCTGGAATGCCCAATCGACCGTTCAAAGCCTTCGTATCCGCATTTGCGGACGTGGCTGGTGTTGAATTGGCCGATAAATTAGTCGCAGAGTATGCTGCATGGCGCGCAGAACAGCAGGCCCAAGTCCTGCTCAAACTGCAGGAGGGCTAAGCTAACGCGCTTACTGCCTTCCCTCCCGTAAAATTCCCTGACTACTGCAGAAAATCCGCGCCGACGACTGCGCGGATTTTTTATACCCATTTCCCGCTGGCCCGACCCAGCTGAAAGGTGTGTCCGAAATGATCTCTGAGTCTATTTTAACATATTCCGCACGCTTAGATTCCCATGTCACACTTCTAAATGTCCATAAAGCCGCCATCCCGCCACTCACCGCAATGGCCACTTTCCCCAACCCCGCATGGGTTCAGGCAGAACGCATGGGACGATCGCTCCTCGGAATTTCTCGCGCTCTCGACTTGTGGAATTGGGATGGCTCATCGTTGAGGCTACCGCGCGGACTATGGCCTCGTATTGAAACGCAATTAGGGCCGTGCCCCTGCATTGAAGATCGCCGTGTCGAGTGCCCTAGAATAGACTTTCGTTGGCATAGTCAGTTGCGACCAGAGCAACGGCAGGCCGTTATCAAGGCACTTCAGCACGATGACGGAATTCTTGTAGCACCACCAGGAGCAGGCAAGACTAATATGGCCCTCGCCTACATTGCCGCACGACGTCAACCTGCGTTGTTTCTGGTTCCGACACGAGAACTGGCCTATCAAGCCCTTGAGCGGGCTCGTCAACTATTTGATCTTCCAGGGGAGGCTTTCGGTCTCCTCGGTGATGGAACTGAATGCATTGGCACGCACCTGACGGTTGGGATCGTTGCGACATTGGTTCGACGCGACTTACCTAAGTTATCCGAGCGATTCGGTACTCTCGTGGGGGATGAAATTCACCATGCCCCCGCTCAAACCGTCCGCCAAGTGGTCGAGGCCTTCCCAGCCCGCTATCGATTGGGCATCACCGCTACTCCGAATCGTCAGGATGGGTTAGGGCCCATGATGCTCGCGGTGATGGGGCCCGTATCGGCCACTCTCACCACAAAAGATCTCGTACAATCGGCGCGATTAATACTCCCGCAGGTCCGGCAAATCGAAACTCGATTTACGTATCCGTACACAGAGGATTACCACGAGCTCATGGCGGCTTTGATCACCGACGCCGACCGCAACGCGCTGATTGCCCATCGCATCATCCAGGAGGCCCAAGCAGGTCACCACATTCTCGTGCTCTCGGAACGCATAGCGCATGTTCAAACGCTTTACCAGCTCTGTCGAGAGGAAGCTCCAGATATTCATGCGGAGGTCCTCACAGGTTCCACCACGAAATCGCGTCGCGTGGAATTTTTGGAAGCCATGCGACAAGGAGACCTCTCCATCCTGTTCGCGAGCAAAATTGCAGATGAAGGGCTAGATCTACCTTCACTTGATCGAATTGCCTTATCGACAGGAGGCCGTTCGGAATCGCGTGTGGCCCAACAGGTCGGCAGGATTATGCGACCAGCTCCCGGAAAAGTCGGTGCCACAGTGCTTGATTTTG
>JAKADI010000170.1 GCA_021820675.1 Bacillota bacterium
TCAGTGGACCGCTCTCATTATTATTGTCGTGCCGCGAGCCATCTTGTACATTGTCGGCCGCTCAGCGTCCACCAGTGTCTTATCGGTACTGGTGGTCGCCGGCTCCCTCGTCGCAACATTTGTTCAGCCTTGGGCGGGATGGGTTAGCGACCGCGTCCGTCATGCCTGGGGGCGTCGGCGACCCTACATCATGTGGGGAACCTTTGGCAATGTGGCCGGCCTCCTTGTGATGGGATATTCGGGTCATTCGCTGCTCGTCTTTGCCTTAGGATATCTGATGGTCCAGTTTTTTTCAAATCTGGCCCAAGCGGCTTATCAAGCCTTAATCCCTGATTTGGTTTCGGAAGAGCAAAGAGGTTTGGCATCGGGATGGATGGGGTTTATGACGCAACTGGCCATTATCTTTGGTGCCGTAGCTCCCGACTTCCTTGGGGATAAGGCCGTTTACGAGATTTTGGCTGTGCTCCTCATAGGAGGGTGGACCGTTACCCAATTTGGGGTGCACGAAATGGATTCGAGGCACCTGGTCATTCCCCGAGTTACCATGGGCCAAGGTCTTCGTCAACTGTGGATCTCGCCACGTTCGTTCCCTGATTTTTGGTGGGTTTTCATGACCCGGCTAATGGTCATGCTGGGATTTGCTACGCTTGAAAATTATCTCTTCTACTACCTCAAGTTTACAGTAGGACTTAAAGATCCTGAGACCACGGTTTTTCACCTCCTCGCTTTGTTAACGCTGGGATCGCTGATCTCGGTTTTGACGGCGGGTTGGATATCCGACCGGGTCCATAAACGAAAAATCTTGGTGTGTATGGGAGGATTGTTAATGGGATCCACGGCCCTGACCTTTGTCTTCACACACAATATGATAATGATTTTATCCATGGGATTGGTATTTGGGGTCGGTTACGGAATTTATCTGTCAACCGACTGGGCCTTAGCGGTAGATGTCTTGCCGCCAGGTCCCACCCAGGGCCGGAGCATGGGCCTATGGCAAGCATCCTTTAATCTGGGTCAAGTCGGCGCCGGGTTTATAGCGGGACTGTTTATCGCACCTTTATCCCACATGATTTCATTGGGTGAGGCGTATCGAATGCTTTTTTTGGTGACGTTTATCTATTTCGCCATGGGTTCTCTTCTCATCTTTCGTGTTCGTCACGCGCAGTGATTGGGCTTTATATTTTCTCGAATCCTGCAGGAATTTGCGATAGAATTCACGAATTACCTAAAACACTCAGGCATGGATTTGGAGGAGCATTTTTTATGGCAAGCCAGCAGGGATCATCCACGCATCTCGTGATAATGCTGATGACGGTGACCCTTCTTACCTCTGTTCATCAACTGGCGACCGCTAATACGACTGTGTCGAGACGACTATTGGCTTATTCTGCGCAGCGTGTATCGGGTAAGAGCCAGCTCTATACGATCGAGTTGTCCAACACCACGTCGATTGCCGATATTTACCAGCTCAAAGCGGGTACTACCATACGGTTGGCCGGCACCTTAAATGGCCATACCATAAGCGCTAAACGAATTGATGTACTGCGAACATGATAAAACCGGGATACATCTTGACGTCAGTGATTTGTCGGAGGCAAATATGAGTCAACGGGGATGGCTAATCACACACAAAAATTGTTTGGACGGGGCAACTGCCGGAGTAATCGGCGAACAATCAGGGTTGATCCCTATTTTCGTTGAACCCGACCGAGTTCTAGACGGCATTGAGACGATTACAGGAGATAGACCTATTTATTTAGCAGACGTCTCGCTTAAGCCGGCTCAATATGCCCGTGTCAGAACCCGGATCACTCAGTTACTGGATCACCACCAGTCAGCGTTGCCATTGAGCCCTTACGCGAACGTACATATCGACTTAACCAAAGCCGGCTCGCATCTTCTTTATGATTTTGCCGTCCAACAAGGCTGGATCACGGCTTCTGAGCAATGGAATCGTCTCATAAGGGCCGTAGAACGGTATGATCTGTGGAAGCCCTGCCATGAGTCAGGGCAAAACCTCAACCGCTTGTTCCATACGTTAGGTTATTCGTGGTATAAAGAGCGATATAAAGACGGATGGACTCCTTATGTGGCGAACGAACAAACCCTCCTGGCTAATCTCCTTCTTGACGAAAAGCTCTATATCAAAAAACAGTTGGGCCATGCTGTCAAGATCTTATCGCCTCTTCCCATGGCCGCCATTGCGTTAACCGAAGAAGGCGCAACCAATGAAATTGCTCACACACTATTGTCTCAAGGCATGGCGCTGGTAGTTTTCCTTAAACCGGATGGTCGTTTATCCGCACGAAGTGATACCCGCGTTGATGCCGCCCTACTCATGGAAGAATTATTTGCTGGCGGCGGACACGCTCGGGCGGCCGGGGGACGTTTAGATCATCCAGGTCCTTACGACCAGCAGACGGTTCAAGCCGTTCTCCAACGAATCGCGAGTTATCTACAACCTAATGCCCAACCACCGTTAAAATAATTTTTCCTACGTTTTGATTCGTTGCCATATAGCGATGAGCCTGAGCAGCTTGCTCCAAAGGAAAGGTTTTATCGACGATAGCACGCAACCGTCCCTTGGCAAAAAAACCCGCAGTTCGCTCTTGAAACTCTTGAATTAAGTGCATTTTGTCATAAGCTGGCCGTGACCGAAGCGCGGTACCGCAAATGGTTAAACGGCGTTTCAAAATATCACCGAGGTTGACGTGGGATGCATTGCCGCTGAGGGTGCCAATAATCACGAGTACCCCATTAACTTTCAAGACATCCAAGTTCCGTTCGAAATAATTTTTACCCACAAAATCCAGTACCGCGTCGATGCCTTGCTTAGACGACCAGTTGAGCACTTCTTGGACAAAATCTTGGTCGTGGTAGTTAATCGCCTTCTCTGCTCCAAAAGATAGGACACTTTGCACTTTCTCCGGTGATCCCACCGTGGTCGCTACCTGTAGTCCCGCTAATCTTGCCAATTGAATCGCGGCCGATCCCACGCCGCCAGCGCCTGCATGAATCAAGACGCGCTGCCCCAAGTGTAACTGCGCTTTATCGAATAAGGCATCGTATGCCGTAATAAACGCTTCGGGGATACCCGCAGCTTCAGCATCTGTGATATTTTCCGGAATAGGCCAGGCATTATCCGCCGGGCACGCGACGTATTCCGCATACGCCCCCCCCGTTACCAGAGCCATAACCCGATCCCCTTCCCGAAAGCGGAGGACTCGACGTCCCACACGGCTGACAACACCGGCACACTCGAGCCCAGGAATTTGAAAATCTGGTTGGGGATCCGGAGGAGGATACAGCCCTTGCCGTTCCAATAAGTCAGCTCGGTTAAGTCCGGCAGCATGGACGCGAATGACAATATCATCTGGGCCACAGTCCGGCACGGGAATTTCGTGGATCTGCAAGACCTCTGGTCCCCCAAACTCTCTTAACACAATAGCTTTCATCTACATCCCTCCCAATTCGTCTGGCCGCCATGTACCCCGGCCCTGCTATCTTCCTGACCTATTGTTATCTTTTCCACACCGATCTGCAACATTGGGATAGAATCCTTTAGAATACTGAGGGAAGAGAACGGTAAGGATAAAACCATCGAACAGAGATTGTCAGGAGGATTACTATGTCATTTTCTGGTCTCGTCCTATTTATGGCGGTGGCAACAGGAGCTAGCGTGGCCAACCTGTATTATAATCAGCCATTACTAGCGCTTATGGCCCGGTCATTTCACGTTGGTCCGGCATCAATAGGAATTGTGACCATGCTGACACAAATTGGCTATGCCACCGGACTATTGGTTTTTGTTCCGCTAGCCGATTTATGGGAACGCAAAAAATTAATTATGGCATTGTTTGTGTTAACCGCCGTATGGCTGGAATTGGTTTCTGTGGCTCCTGGGTTTAAGATCTTTCTCTTCGCGAATTTTGCGCTAGGTGCGGTTACCGTGGTTCCCCAGGTTATTGTCCCCGTAGCCGCGGATATGGCCCCGGATGCCCAAAGAGGCCGCGTCGTCGGCGTCGTAATGAGCGGCTTACTCGTGGGCGTTTTAGCCGCGAGAATGGTCAGCGGCATCACCGCAGACTGGCTTGGCTGGCAGGCGGTCTTCCGCTTAGCTGGCATCTTGATGGGGCTCTTTGCTCTCATGGTATTTGCATTTTTTCCGGTTTCACGTCCTCGTGCCCAATCCTTGAGCTACGGCCAGTTACTGTATTCGTTAGGACCCATGATTCGAGATGAACCCGAATTGGTTAGGGCATCTTTGACCGGCGGTGCGCTGTTCGGTGCATTCAGTGCCTTTTGGACGACGTTGACGTTTCGTTTGGGATCGGCACCTTATCATTATCCTGCCTCGGTCATAGGACTTTTTGGACTATTGGGTATTGCTGGAGCCAGCGTGGCTCCAGTTGCCGGCCGTCTGGCCGATAAGCGGGACCCGCGGACCGCCGTTAGCGTTGCCATCGCACTAGTATGTATGGCTTGGCTGTGGATGTGGCCACTCTCGTCCCACCTGTGGGCTTTAATCATTGGAATTTTTGTACTTGACTTGGGCGTCCAGGCAGGGCAAATTTCCAATCAGTCTCGTGTTTATGCACTGCGTCCCAATGCCAGAGCCCGCTTGAATACTGTCTACATGGTGACATATTTTGTGGGAGGAGCACTTGGCTCGGGTGCGGGAAGTGTGGCGTGGTCTCAGGCTCGGTGGACTGGGGTAACATTGAGCGCTCTGACCCTGCTGATTGTTGCTGTTATCGTCCACGCTTCCAGTTTGAGACACCATCCCCTCCCCTAAATCAGTATGAAGAGAGGGTATTTCGTGGTACAATGAGCGGCGAAAATCTTATTTGGAGTGGACAATTTCGTGACAATAAAATTATGGAGTCCAATGGTGGCTGTAGGGCTATCCGTGGGGATTCTATCGACGGGTTGCGGTCAGCAGTCCGCAACGACTGCCCGTCATGTCAAACCCGTTAGCGGGCGCAATCTTAGGTGGAAGGCCCCACCGAAAATGTTCATCAACACCCACAAACTCTATACAGCGACTGTTAAGACGACAGCCGGCAGTTTTGTAATTTCACTGTTCGCCAAACAAGATCCTGTGGCCGTGAATAACTTTGTCTTTTTGGCCAACCACAAATTCTTCAATGGCGATGAGATTTTTCGCGTCATCAAACCATTTATGTTTCAGACTGGCGATCCGTTGAATAACGGCACAGGGGGGCCCGGTTACGAATGGAATGGAGAAAGACCCACCTATCCTTATCAACCCGGCATTGTCGCAATGGCTAATACCGGTAACCCCAATACCAACGGTAGCCAATTTTTTGTGTGTACAGGTCAGGAAAGTACCAGCTTAAATCAAGATCCCATTTACACCGAGGTGGGT
>JAKADI010000171.1 GCA_021820675.1 Bacillota bacterium
GACTTGATAACACGCTTGTGTGGGCAGATGTAGGACAAATGTATCTGTATGTCGAGATTTTGAATGGAGGAACAGCTAGAGAACCTTTTTGGCAGGAAGGATGTACGATGTCCATGCCTACATGAGAAGGGCGTTGAGTGGACGAAAGATTGGAATGCCGGTCTACGCCTGGGCGATTTCACAATCCGTAATCCGGTTTCAACACCAGCATTAAGCCTCATTGCGTCGTCGCTTGAGACACTCCGATGACACCACATCCTTTTGTTTAGAGTATCCCCGGTATTTCCCCGATTTTCTTTCGAATCTCTTTGAAGAAAGCTTTTCGCTGATACTTTGGGTTCAAGCGGATATTTTGCTCCATAGGATATGATCACGGCAATCCCAGCAGGTGTGGACAACGGCTGCACTTACGGGTACCGTTCTCGATTGCTTGAGAATGGCCTGAGGGAAACATTCTCGATCTAACGCTATTGCCTCGGTGAGTAAGGAGTTTCTGATAAACGGTCAACCGTCCGCCGTCCGTCTTGCTTTTAGATGTGTAACGTGATAACCTAAATGCAACGTGCGGAAGTAGTTCAGTTGGTAGAACGTCGGCTTCCCAAGCCGAAAGTCGCGGGTTCGAGTCCCGTCTTCCGCTCCATTTTTGCCTCGCCTTTGGCGAGCTATTTTTATTTCCCATTGGAGTATGGAGGAAAGACATGCATCTGCTGGATGACTTAGTCGATTACGCCCACCGTATGTCGTCGGATCACTTGGCATTCGGGACGAGTGGGAATTTGAGCGTCCGAGATGACGAGGCGTTATGGATTACCCCTTCAGGAGTTCCCTTCGAAGAGACCGCTATCGATAACGTGGTTGGAATAGCCATTGCTTCAGGTAAGATTATTCATGGCTCTGCGCGCCCATCTTCAGAGTTGCCTTTGCATCTCGCGCTATATCGCCAACGCCGAGACGTCGGTGGTATTGTTCATACACATTCTGAGTATGCGACTATATTTGCTGTCTTGGGACAGCCAATAATCCCGGTCCATTATCAAATGGCACGATCCTGTTATCAGGTTAATTGCGCCGAATATGCCACGTACGGGTCCGAACAGTTGGCCCAAAACGCCTTAGCCACGTTAGGTTCCCGCGACCGGGCCGTGCTTTTACGAAATCACGGGTTAGTGGCAGTCGGTGACCAATTGTCTTTGGCTTACCAGACGGCCTTGGATGTGGAATGGATGGCTCGATTATTGTACCGAGCACGGAGTATTGGTGATCCGCGAGTACTGAGTCCGTTGGAGGTGGAGCAAGTTCGTGAACAATTTCGCCATTATGGACAATGACCATGAGTATTTCTTCGGCGGCGACTGCGGAAATAGCCCACAAGGCTGGGTTTTGCGCCAATTCACAGAATACTAACACGCAAAAATTAGAGATCCATAACGACGCCTCAAATCGGCAAAGAATCTCCTCGCCCCGGTTATACTTGGTATAAATTCTTCAATGCGTTCCCTGAAGGAATTCAAATGCCAAGTCATCCGTATCATGCCTGCTCGACGACAGTTAATCCCGCCAAAGTTACCGCGCCCGTGAAGTCTTGAGAGTTTTGTTTTGATCCGGACCTGGCTATGACCAGACGCGACCAATATGCGTGTATGAATGGCCTGTCGTTCTCTGTAGGCTTAGCTGTTAGTCTTTTTATAGGCAATATGTCGCAAGGAGCCGTTTTATACACTTTTGATTTCCGTCATAACGGCACCAGGCGATACATAGGGTGGATTGAGGTGGCTTGTCATGACACGACGAATTATCATAATGGTATCTTCACTGTTGATGGTTTTGGGATTGATCATGTTAAGCTGGGGTTTCAGGGACTTGCCAATCGATGAACGGCCAGAATGGATGGCATGGCAAATGGTCTTATGGCCTATTATCGTCCTCGGCCTGGTGGAAATTGGACGTCTAATTGGATATGTCAAGAAAGGGCTTAGAGTTCGAGCGGACCGTTTTAAAGTCATTATCCATGGCATACCTGCTCTTGTGGTAGCCGTAGCTCCTGCAGGCACCTTCACCAATCTCTTTGGATCACAAAGTCTATGGTCTTTGTTGGACTTCCCTACAGCTAAGGTGATGGCGGCCTTATGGCTCGCCTTTACTTTGTGGACGTCATGGGAGGTTGATGTACCATGACCTCGCGGGTAAAATCGGTTCGCTGGCCATGGATTTTGATTTTCACCGGCCTCCTAATGGTCTTATTGTATGGTGGTTTGATTTGGACTCTGCCGCACCGGACAGTGAGAGCTGCTGTAAAAAAAATTTCAGCGAAAATCGTGATCAATGTGCCCGAACATAAGCTCTATCTGTATCGGAACAACAAGCTCTTTCACACCTATCCGGTAGCCGTGGGGAAACCGAGCACCCCAAGTCCCCGAGGGGAATTTGTTGTTACTCAAAAGGCGATTTGGGGTGATGGGTTTGGTACCCGTTGGATCCGGTTTTCTGCGCCATGGGGTATTTACGGCATTCATGGCACTAACAAGCCATGGTCTGTTGGAACTGTGGCTTCTCACGGTTGTTTTCGGATGTATAATCATGATGTAGAGCAAGTCTACGCTTTGATTCATATCGGGACACCTGTTATCATTCAAGGGATTACACCTTACGTGAAGCTTCGCGAGGCATTAAAGCCTGGCCAAATTGGGCAAGAAGTAGTTGAGCTGCAGCGTTTATTATACTTGGCCAAAGTTTATCAAGGGCGCTTGGATGGCGTTTATACACCGGAAGTCAAGAAATCCGTCGACGCGTTTCAAGTGATGGCACGACTGCCGGTCACGGGCACGGCTTCGGTGGAGACCATAAAGAAACTCTTAGAGTACACGAACCAAGCTAACCAGAAGCCGGGATACTTATCCCCCTCCTGAGCTATAACGGTGAGTCCTAAGTTGCGTCCGGTTGTCAAACTCGATAAAAGTGTATATAATGATTTCACATTGCTAACGTAGCTCAGTTGGTAGAGCAACGGTTTCGTAAACCGTAGGTCGTGGGTTCGAGTCCCACCGCTAGCTCCAGAAAAGTTTAAGCTCCGAGCGACTTTCGGGGCTTTTTTATTTTCGGCGAACTCTGCGAGTCTTTCATCGACATGAGCGGAGATGACGGCTGAAACACGCGTGTGCTGGTGAGACACCAGACACACCAATGTAGCACCTCGGAGACGCGGGGTGTTAGCATGAAAACCACTTTGAGCAAACGGCACAGTTACCCGGGTTGGCGAACGTGCCTCAACCATGCCCCAGAGAGCCTGCTCGTTTTTTTTGCCACAACGTGCCATAGGCTCAATAATCAACCATACGGCAGATTTGGACTCTCGAACTAACCTTTCCCAAGCCCGTGAAGGCCATTCATCACCTTCGCTCTTTTCGTCTATTGGCATTGGCCGGGTCTTAATAGCCCGCGTCCACGGTTCACAATCTTTCCCATCCTCAGGAATCCTTGCTGGTGATCGGTGCAAAGCCCACGACCATGCCGACAACCACCATGTCAAGGTAGCCGCTAAATCCTCTCTCAGCGTCGGCACGAATCTGAGCGGGACGAATTGTGGGAAATACGTGTTGCGAATGATCCGGTCCCGAAGCCACTTCCACAGCCGTTCGACGTTATTCAGGTTGGGAATCCGGGGGCAAAAACATCAGATGCAGCTCCAAAAGGCATCAAGCGAGCCCCGGTGGACTCGGTTGGCGATGGGCGCCATTGTACTTCCAAATGAGGCAAGGACTCCCCGCATCTTTTCCTCCAGGTGGTCTCTCGTTCGCACCATCCGCTCAAAGTGGGGAATTTCAGATGCTGAAAGTGTTCCTTTGTTGAGATAACGTGTCTGCCATCATCTGACCCGACAGCGATTCTCCCAGGCCAGTTACGGAGGCAACATGCTCAAAATTGAGAAACATTCCTCCTGGTGCCAGTGTGAGGTAGATCTCTTCGTACCATTCATATTTCCGATTAGGATGTAAATGGTGAATGGCATATCCTGACACCATTACGTCGAATTCTAAATGTTCGAGAGCCTTTACCGATTGAGGATGGGATACGTTCGGCTTGGAGAATTCCGATCTTGTGTTCGTGTTTGACCTCTTCTTGGCTGCGGCCAACAGAACCGGGGAACAGTCCACGAGAACGCCTTGCACATGGGAATATTGAGTGAACAGGGCATGGCTTAAAATTCCGTCACCACCTGCTGAATGGTAAAGAGAATGTCCTTGGGTGCAAGACGGAAATTGATGGTGTGGATGACGGCCCCGACCATCGACAAAGCGTGCGGATTTATGCTGATAGGCGGCGTCTTGTAAAAGCTCGTGGATTACTTGCTTATGCACGGTCTTGGCCTCTCCAGATGTCGGGGTCCTCGTCGGCCCAAAAGGGAAAATCCTGGTGGGCTATAAAACGGGTTTCGTAGAGTTCTGCCAGCTTGGCGTAACGATCACCTTGATCCTTTGCCAAATCATAAAGCAAAGCAACCTGAACGGCATCGGCAATAGTGGCCAAGTTCCTGTTTGACATACCACTTAGCCTCCCGGTTCTTGACGGATTCAAGATGGTGCAGGGTCTTTTGGATCGTCTTGAAAGCTCGATTGGCGGGAGGTGTATGGATTTGTTCCAGTAGCGGCACTATTTCTTCATGAAGAGGATAATGCGCTTTATGCCGCTGAACCGATTCCAGAAAGTCCAGAGCTTGGATATTACTCGGTCCTTCCTAAATTGGGGTAATCAACGCCTCGCGGTGCCAGTGCGCTACTGTATTCCACTACAGCAGAAGGTTACACTAATATTCTTAGTGCCATTAGCGCTTACAATGGTGCAGTCTGCGGAATGATTAATGGACAAGTAACCATTTATGGGCCAGCGTAGCCTATTACGCTGACATCTGTTCCACGACTGATGATGATTTACCTCTCGGTTTTGTGGGTTACGCTGGAGCGGGTTTAAGCTAGCCGTGACAAATAGCAGACAACGAACTCGTCGCTTTGCGACGGCATATTGTAGTAGGATTGAAGATGGTATTGACAAAAGAGGAACCGGGGGTTTTTGGATGAAGCAATATGTCGCAGCCCGAATTCGGGATCCGCGATGAGTGATGGTTCTTGCCGTGGTCATCAGCAGATCAGCACCCACAATTTTTTACTTGATGAGATCCCATTTTACGCTGCCACGATCGCGTGGTTTGGGACTTCTATCGCCACCCTCAAGTGGACTGCCTTGGGCCTTTACCGGATCGGGTTGATGTTTTGGACAGGGCTCCTCGTGCGCTCCTTCAATTGGCGGGTCGGCCTAATCTTTGCCACCGTCATGCTCACCTTGAGCCCGCACTTCCTATTGTTGGCCTCTTCGCCTGATA
>JAKADI010000172.1 GCA_021820675.1 Bacillota bacterium
TTGATGGCGATGACCTCTTCGGATGTCAGATACTTAGTCATCGATCTTTCAAACCGTTAATCGTTTGCCGATAGTGCTCAACGTTTGCCGCCAAGGTCTCAAAGAATTTTGGATCTAACCCTTGGGGAGCGAATACCGCTTTTCGCAGGGTCATTTCTCCCGTGTTTTCTTTGATGAAAATTTCTACATCGTCCCCCCATGCTAAATGAAGTTTTTGCAGGACATCTTTCGTAAGGGTTACGCCCAAACTGTTTCCAATCCTCGTGATCTTCCGGTAAACCCGTTCCATGTGTGTCACTCCTCTCGATAGGATAGCGTCTGCTTATATGCATGTTATACACGTTTTATTTATTATAATGGTTTGACTTAACCAAAGGAAGGGCCGGCCGACTAACCACTACCTCGAGTAGGCATCCGTACCGAAAGCCACGGTGTATCCCGCCCGGTAGGCAGCCGCCAGCGCCGCTTCGGATGGCCATTGTGCCTTACATGTCATGTAATCCGCTCCTTTCTGGCTGGGTCATGGCCGCCGCTACGCATGAGGATTTATTTGCACATAGCGATGGGCAAACCACAGACTCGATCCGATGAATACAAAAGGCTGCAGAGGCACGGGGCCTATGTGCAATGCGCCCCAAATGGGAAGGAATCCGAGAGTCAAGGCTTGAACCAAAAACAGCGTCGAAAGTACGATGGAATTCAATCCCAACCACGATACCCAATGCCGTACACGCAACCCCTGCGCTTTGTGCGTCATAACGATCCGCTCCTTTCTGGCCTATCCACCGCCTTCAGTCATCGGAATCCGGTACGTCAGTGCCATCCCAATCCTTGTAGCGCTGTATGTTGGTGGCAAGAGACTCATAGGCGTTCGGTACATCGCCCGGAGCCAACGGCAACGCTGGCCCAAAGCCCGCCAAGTCTGGCCGACTAATCACGACCTCGATGTAGGCATCCGTACCGAAGGCTACGGTGTCGATTCCTTCCCACTGTAGCGGTGCCAGCACCTCGTCCAAACATTCGGCCACGCGGGGACTTCGCACCAATCGCAGGGCCGGCGGAGTAGCGGCGATCACCGCGCCAGAGGCCAGCACGACGACACCCGATGTACCCCGGTGCTCCACGCACAGGGCCTCGCGTCCCTTCATAGACTGGCGCAGGCGGAGCAGGTCATACACCCCATCGGTGATGGTGCGCAGGACTTTAGTTTCCCTCCGTGTGTACCAGCGATACCCCCGGCCAGACAATCGAAGGTCGATGCCAAATGACCCCGTGCGAAACGACCCGACTATCCGTGCCGTCACATGTACGTCGCCAATCATCACATAGCTAGCCGCCTCATACAGCCTGCCGAGCGCGATCAGGGCGGGGATCAGGTCGTGCGGATCTCGCTGGTCTCCAGCGAGATCCGGGCCATTGTACGTAATGCGTAGATGCATCGGAATCGTCTCCTTTTATGGCCATGCCGTCTTATGACAACATCGCCTCAGTGTCATCGCTGGCGAGAATCATCTGCTTGTGCAACCGCTGGCAGGTGCGTTCTACCGTGCTCCACGGATGGCCGATCAGGTCGTGGGCGAGGGCCACGACCGGCACGGGGAAGCGCATCGCACGACCGGCTTGATACCGAGTGAGATAGCCAAGAATATCGGACTCCGATGGCGGCGGCAACACCATCGCCAGGTCAAACCGCCGCATTAGAGCCGGATCGATTAAGTCAGGCCGGTTTGTGGCCGCAACCAAGACGCTGGTATCCGGGAAGTGGTCGATCAGCATCAGCAACGAAGTCAGCACGCTCCGGTATTCTTTGTCGGCTGACGCCCCTGCGCCCGTCCGCAGGGAACCCAAGGTATCCAGTTCGTCCACAAACAGCACCACGGGATTTTGCCCGGCATACTCAAAGAGTTTTGCCACGTTGCGGCTGGTTTCGCCGAGGTGGGAATCAATCAGCGCGTGGGCTTGTACCGCCAGAAACGGCATGTCGAGGGCCGAGGCCACGGCGGCAGCCAAACTCGTTTTGCCATTGCCGGGCGGTCCCGTCAGCAGCAATGCGTGGGCCACCGGCATCCCTGCCGCTCGGAGCCGGTCGGCGCGCTGGCGCTCTGACGGAAAATTCCGGATATGCTCGGTGGCCACTGCCGGTAACGCCAAGTCATCCAGCGTTCGGCGCGGGGATTCAGCCCATACGAGGCTCTGCACGGCCTGTGGCAACGGTTGCAACGGCGTGAGCATTCGGCTCCACGTGTTAAATGCATGGCGCAAAGCCTCAGCCGATTGCCGATTGTTATGAGAGTCCTCATGAGCAATCATCACCTCAACAGCGCGGCGGGCGTTAGCGTCATCTTTCTTCCCGATAGCGCGAATGAGTTGCGCCACGTATTCAGTTTTAGGCATCATCAACACTCCCTTCAGTGGTGTACAAGGTTCTCATGAACACTTCGGGCGGTCGTACCTTCAGGCTTCTGATGCACCCGATCAATGTCGTCCAATGTGATTAGACGTTCATCACGCCATTCCCGTACCGTTAGCGCAACGCCAGTAGGCAGAAATATGGTGTCGGCCATTACTTCTCATCTCCTTTCACCACAGTAGCGTCTGCTGCTCGTCGCCTTGCAAAAATGCCATGTCCACCCAAATCATGCGGATCGCTGGCAAGTGTGCGCCGACTTTTGTGACGCGAGAAATGGACTGCCGATCAGTGTAGAGCCACCCAGCTTCTTGCAGGGTTTCCAAAGCCACCTCGGCGGGATAGCGCTTTAACACATCCTTAATCCAAGTGGGATTGCACGCCATATAGGGATGGCCCTTGACGGCTTTGACAATACCGAGATGATAGCCCTTGTTTCAATGTTGTCGGGGCCGAAGCCCCGAATGTAATTTGACGGTTTTAACAATACCGAGATGATGGCCCTTGCTTTAATGTTGTCGGGGCCGAAGCCCCGAATGTAATACGTTGCACCCGCCACGCTAAATCATTGGTCAGGGACTTGACGATCATCAGGTAGCCGGATTCCGTCATCAAGATCACTTTCGCGGGTGTGCCGCCTTGCGGCCTCTCGATCCCGGCATTTCTTGTGCCGCAACGATTTACGGGTTAGCACTTCGGAATGGCGGCACAACAAAAAGCCCTCTCCACGGGGAGAGGGATGCAGGTTTTTGCGGGATTTTCGGGTTGTCGGGGCATCGAATGTCGTGCCCGGTACGGGCTGTTGTTCTCAGTATGGCTCGGTAATCGTGGCACGTCAAGGGTTCGCCGAAAACTGATTCGTGCCGGGCTCCGCCCCGGCAGGGCCATTCTCACTACGTTCAGCGTTACGTCGCGTTACAAAAACCGTAACGCTGACTATCACCCGAACGCCTTTCGGCTCAAGGGATACGGGGATCACCAGAAAAGAACTCGTAACGGTTTCGTAACGGTCAAAACGGGACGGCTCTAAGGCTAGCGGGCCATTCTCATTTATTAGTTACAAAAACTCAACTTTTGATACTACGTATAGGGTAAAAAAATAATAAAAAACAAAAGATCAACGTCTTTACTTTTTTATTATTTTTTTTTGCTCTATATATATGGTAGGGGGGTCTGTAACTGTAACGGGCCGACCATTGCCATCTAAACGCCGAAACCCTTGACCCACAACGTGTTCCGGCGTTTAGATGGCAAGGCGTTAGCGTTACGGGCTCCCGTCATCAACTATATATAGTATTCCATTGAACATCTGCTACTATATATGGCATAAGAATATTCACGCAAGTTACCGGCCACGCTCCTAGCGTTACAACCCGAACGCTAGGAGGAGGTATTCTCGGGGGCTTCACCCCTGATCCATCCAAAATTCGGCAGCAATCTGATACTGTTGCTCGATCACGTCAATGTTGAAGATATAACACCGGTGGGCTTTCTGCTGAATCTTGGCCACCTTATTAATCGCCACGACTAGCCCTACGATCCGTTCCAGTTCGATTTCCAGTGTTTGAGCACCCAGACGCGGATAGTTGTGGTCACGGCACCAGAGGTCCCAAACGGGTTGGACCGAGGCAATGGCCACCCGCACTTCCTTCCTCGTGTGGCTCACGTCAATCGTCACGGTGCCTTGCTTCATCTGCCCGCGTAACGTCCAGCACTCTTCAAGAAACTTGATGAAGATATCGGCGGGGCTATCCGCCTTGCGCTGCTCGACTCCTTGCGTCACGATCTCCCCCCAGTCGGGCGCGGGAATGTGGTCGGGCACCAAGCCAAGACGCAGGCCCCACCGCAACCCCCACATGACAATCGCGAGGCCCTTGATGGCCCGATCTGGTAACGGCACATCCCGTTGTTTGCCCATCAACCAACGCTCCATGTTTTCCAGATCTGCCCGCACTGTTTCCAAATCCCATTGGCTTGCCATCCGTTGTGTTAAGAGCCACCCAGCGGCTTGCCGTACCAGTTCTCCATTCCCCTGCAACCACTCCATGTGAGCACGGGCTACGGGATTGTCGAACGTCTCCGCCTTGGTCAGCGTGACCATCACAAGGCGGTCAAGCAATGCCGCATCGCGGGGCTTTCCTTCCCCGGCCAGTATGACCGGGGCGTGCAACGTATAGCTTCGGACGCGCTGATTCGCCAGGCCCCGCTGTTCAATACTGCCATCGTAAGCCCGGCGTAACATCGAATACAGCATCGCGTCTTGGTGTTCGCCACCGTCTCCGGGGCGAAATTCATCCAGAATCACCGGGATTGTCTTCGACGCGGATAAGTCCCGTACCAACACAAAGGGCTTGGAGAGGGCGCTCCCGACTTCGCAGCCGCCCCATAGTGCCGAATAGATCGTGTGAATCAGTGTCGTTTTGCCCGTGCCCCGTGTGGCGAAGACATTCAACAGAGGAAACCCACGCCACGTCGGACGGAGAACATCCGACCACATGGAGGCCCAAAACCAGCCGATCATCAGACTCATGGAGTTCGGGGACGCGGCACTCCAAAGGTGACGCCAGACTTCTTGCGCGACCGTGGCGGTACTGCGCTCATCTATCGTGGGCCGCAGGGCCGCGAGAAACGAGATCCCGCTGGTGTCGTAATATTTAATCGGGGTCTCATCCGGATCCTGCCCCCAAACGCCACTCGGCGTGACCAGAATTGTGCGCCCTTCCAACGTGTGAAACCCGGCGAGGATCGTGCTCTGCACGGCCCGGGTGGTACTGTGAATAAGAAAATACGCCGTGTTTAAATAAGCTGTCCCTTTGGTTAATTGCATCAATTGAATCCCTTTATTCGCCAATTCTGCGGCTTTGTGCCCATCTAACAATATGGCGGGCTGGACCATCGTCGTGCGCCATTTTCCGTCACTCAAATACGTGACTTCGGCTTGCACGTCGTCGTCGTAGAGATCCCC
>JAKADI010000173.1 GCA_021820675.1 Bacillota bacterium
AGACCGATGAAGGTTAGGGTGGTTATCATGTGCCAAAACGCTTTCATATGGGCTCTCCTCAACTGAATAAGAATGTAAAGCATTATAAACATCATAAGAAAAGATATATTTACACACAATAAAAAAATGGACGGTTTCCCGCCCATTTTTTAGTTTGCTACCGACGAGTTCGAAGGATTAACGGTTGGTGCGACCTGCCATGTTTTGTTCGGCCATTTCGATCATTTTACGCACCATGTGTCCTCCTACCGCTCCGCATTGCCGAGCAGGTACTTCTCCCCAGTAGCCGTCATCGACGCCTTGCAATCCCAGTTCATGGGCTACTTCATACTTGAACTGATCGAGAGCTTTTTGGGCTCCGTGCACTAACGCGCGGTTACCGGTGTTACTTCCTCGTGCCATTGTTTTCACCTCCTTGTTTGTGTGTTGTCGTTAGTATGACTCGTGACAATTTTTTTAATCCGGAAACCTTTGGGAACTCTTTGTAATGCTTTGGAAATCGACCCTCAACGATTTACCAAATTCTCCAGGAGCGGTTTTAGCGAACTGGCGAACGCCGCGGGTGAAGATGGTTCTGGGCTGCTTCGTTTTGTGAAGGCTGCGTTCGTGTTGGACGTTCTTCATCGCCGCCGCCACGGATTGATTTGGGTAACATTTGCTTTTCGTTAATAAAAAACCACGATAATAGGGCCGTTATGACCGCTAGGACTGCCGATCCCCAGAATGTGAGATAGCGGTGGGACATGGCCGTGGAGAAAAGCGGCGGGCCCATCGCCACACCAAAAAATCGAACACTCCCGTACAAACTGGTTACGACGCCGCGTTCTTTAGAGGTAGTGGCACTAGTAACCAGGGTATTGATCGACGGCAGAACGCTTCCGGTCCCAATACCTTGAAAGACTAAAACGGCGATGGCCCAAAATGGGTTGGTTGTGGCTAAAAAAGGCTCAACAGCCATAGCCAACGCTATTAAGATCAGCCCGACGACGACAATTGGACGAGACCATTGAGCCAGGCGTTTTTGGAGTACCGTTCCCGATATATAAGAGGTGAGGGCCGAAGCCAATACGGGTACTGCGATAAGCAGACCCCGCGTAAATTCGCCGTATCCAAAATTTTTCTCTAAAATATCAGCAAGGTAACTCAACACCCCGAACAAAATAAAGAGGACGACCGCGCCACCTAAGAACGTTGTAAGAATGGACGCTGTTTTGGTTGCAAATGTGGTTTTTAACCCTTTCCAATATTCATTGAGGCCGCCTTGAGCTTTTTGACCTTGAGGTTCTTTGATGAAAAACCAGATACCTAGGGCAATGGGAAACGAGAGCAGTCCATAAACGAAGAATGGGGCAAACCAGATGATTAGCGCCAGTGCCGAACCTGCAATCGGTGAAATCACTTTTCCTAATCCATTAGCGGCTTCTAGTGTGCCTAGTGCTCCAGCCCGCTTTTGGGATTGAAACATATCACCGGCGACGGCCATGGCCAGTTGGTAAGTTCCTCCCGCTCCAATACCCTGGAGCAAGCGAAAACCCATAATCCAATAATAGGGATTAGGAATGACCCAAGCACAGATACCCGCCCCCAATCCGGCGATGCCGTAGATTAACAGTGCTGGCGTCATGATGATGCGTCTTCCAACACGATCGGACAAGGCTCCGGCAAAAGGAATGACGATGCCCGCGGGAATGGAAAAAATAGTTATGATAAGCCCCACTTGAAACAAGGTTAAATGCATGACCTTCATCATTTTTGGTAACACCGGGATCAACATGGAGTTTCCCAGGACCATAATAAACGGCACGGTCGATAAGACCCATAACTTCCATGTATGCGAAGATTGATCTGTGCCGTTAGCGATTTCTTGCTTGTTGTGCATTTGGGCGCCTTGAGCCATATTGCTGCCTCCCTTTGGTGTCGTCAACGTTAACACATTTAAGATGCCCGGTTTTGACGTGGGCATGATTCCAATATTTCTCTATCCATGCGCTATCACCTCACTGATTGGCAATGAATATGGTGGCCAAAGGAAGATAAGGAATGGAGGAAAACACTATGAGCAAGCAAGATAAAGCCTGGTTGGATATTTTAGACTTTCCCCACCCGGACCGCGAAGAGAAACCGCGCCACCATGGATTGACAATGGTTATCGATAAAGGTCTAGGCTTGACCGACACCCGGGATTTAATGGAATTAGCCAGTGATTATATTGATCAAGTGAAGTTGACTTTCGGAACGTCGGCATTTTATAAGACACGGTTGTTACGGCAAAAGGTGGAGTTAGTCAAATCGTATGGCGTGGATATCTTTCCCGGCGGAACGTTTTTAGAATTAGCGTTATTGCAAGAGCGTGTCGTGGAATACTTTGACCGTGCCCGTGAGTTGGGTTTCACGGGAATCGAAGTTTCGGATGGCACCATTACTTTGGATCTGGATACTCGGTGGCAGACGATTCAACTCGCCCGAGCCTATGGATTTTCATTAATCCTTAGTGAAGTGGGAAAAAAAGACCCGCGGGATAAGGTTACGGGGATGGCTCTATGGCAACTAGTCAATAACGATCTCGAGGCCGGTGCGGACACAGTAATTGTAGAAGGGCGAGAAAGTGGGGAAGGTGTGGTAATTTATGATGATGAAGGCCGTGTTATCGAGGAAGAATTACAAGAATTAGTCAGTCGCGTCGCCGATCCCAGTCGAGTTTTGTGGGAAGCTCCACAAAAAAGCCAGCAGCAAGAGTTAATCTTGCGATTTGGGGCCAATGTCAATTTGGGGAACGTGCAACCTCAAGATGTGCTGGCATTGGAAGCCTTACGGGTGGGCTTGCGGGGGGACACCCTTCGTCATTACTATTTAACTGTAGGTCAAGTTAAAACGCCGGCACTGGGGCCAAAATCGGTAAAGGGCGGCGTGGAAAGAGGTGTCAATCATCCGCTCAGTTGATGTGATATTTCGGTGGCAAGACAAATTACCCCATCTTAACGATACAGCTGTTGTTGTCATCGATACCTTGCGAGCCACCACAACTATGGCAACGATTTTAGAGCGAGGAGCTCGATCTGTTTTGCCTGTCGGCGATGTTGATAAAGCATTTAGGCTCCGTATGAGCAACGCTCATACGCTGTTGGGAGGGGAACGAAATAATCGCCCTCTTCCAGGTTTTGATGCGGGAAACTCGCCGTTTGATTATCCGGAGTCCTTGGTTCGAGGTCGTCTAGTGGTTTTGACAACCACGAATGGCACTCAGGCCGTAGAAAGAGTAGCTGGGGCCCCGTGGGTCGCTCTAGGGGCATTAGTTAATGCCCAAGCGTGTGCTCAAGCGCAAATGGCAGCCTTTAACCAGGGGCTCATTGTGTGCGCGGGCACCGAAGGGATGCTGGCGTTAGAAGACGTTTTAGCGGCCGGGGCTATCATCAGTTACTGGCCCCATGATGTACGCAGTGATAGCGCTCACTTGGCCTATGCGTTATATGAGCAATGGCATGAGAATCTGTTCGAGGGTATCTGTCGGGCATCACATGCTCGAACGTTGATTAGGCAGGGTTTGGAAGCGGACGTCGAATTTGCGGCCTCGTTGAACATATACTCCCGCGTTCCTAAAAGGCAAGCCGATCAGTGGTTTGTCGCCGAATAACAGCACAGCCTGGCTCTCATAAGACCGGTCCTGAACCGGTCTTTTTTTCTATGACATTTCATATCTATTGCCGTGGGACAAGGAACAAGGGGGCAGTTATGTTTACCACAGAAACCATAGGCCTGATCCTTCTATTATTGCTCGGAATGTGGGCCCGGTCCAATCTGGTTGCTGCCGCAGCAGCCATATTGCTGGTGGTGCGATTTACCCGGATGACCTTCTTGTATCCCGTCTTGGAACGTCGTGGGGTGGAAATTGGGTTGCTTTTTCTAACGATCGCGATGTTAGTACCGTTTGCCATTGGAAAAGTCAATGCAAAAGAGGTCATTCAAAGTTTCTTTACCGTTCCCGGATTTTTGGCCGTTATCGGAGGAGCGGTTGCTACTAATCTCAACGGGCGGGGTCTCCAGCTTTTGGCCGACAACAGCCATTTGATGTTCGGGCTCATTGCTGGGTCGATTTTAGGGATTGTATTTTGGGGAGGAATTCCGGTAGGGCCGTTAATGGCCGCGGGAACTACATATTTGATGCTTCAGACAATTGCGTGGCTGGGTCACTTTCTACGCTAACCGAAATCAGATGGGAACGATAGGGGGACACTCATGTCCGGTGACATATATTTAAAAGGCATGGTCTTGATTCGATTGGTTTCAGCATCGATTGAATTCGTTGGAGCTCTGTTAATGTGGCGTTATCAACGGTTGGATATGGCGGTACGGATTAATGGATTTCTCGGGTTAGCCGGTCCTATTATTTTGACGACGACGATGCTCTTGGGAATCGCAGGACTGACCACCACGAAAATCCCCTTAACCAAGATTACTTGGATTGGAGCGGGAGTTGTTATGATCCTATGGGGAACAACCCGGTGAGAGGATTCTTTACGGTGTCGCTTCGCCGCCTTTGGCATCATGGGAAATTGGTGTTGGCGATTGTCGCGTTATTCGTAGGTATGGGAGAATGGCAGGCGAGTCAAGCCGCCATCGCGCGTGGAGGAAAGAATCCCCATATAACCTGGTACGTGAAAACACGGCAAAAGGTGGTTGCCCTCACCTTTGACGATGGCCCTTGGAAATCCTCCACACCGCATATTCTACATATTTTGATGGATAATCACGCCGTAGCAACGTTTTTCGTTACTGGTGAGCAAGTACGTAGAAATCCACAGATTGTTCAGCAAGAAATACGAGACAAGATGGAAGTGGGTAACCATACCTATGCCCATATTAATTTAGCGCAGCATAGTTACGCGGAAGATGTCGCCGATATACAAAAAGCCAATCAAATAATTAAGGAGGCCACGGGGAAAACGCCGACTTTATTACGCACGCCCTACGGCACCTACAACGATACGGTGATTAAAGCGGCTCAGGCCACGCATTTGCATCTCGTGATGTGGTCGTGGACCGAGGACACTCAAGATTGGTCCAACCCAGGAGTTGAAACGATTGTTAGTCGTGTGCTGACTCATATTCAACCCGGAGATATTGTCCTTTTCCATGACGGCGGGTCCAACCGCACGCAGACCATTAAGGCTCTGCCTGTCATCCTGAAAGATTTGACATTACGTGGATACCGGTTTGTGACGGTGTCGGAACTTATCAAGATGCATTAACTTCAGTGGCAATGGTATACTGGCAGTGGCAATGGATCTCAACAGTCGTGAGGCGGGAAGGACGTTCAGTCGATACGTATCGTAGGCGGGAGGCTATCTGGACTTCGAATTATAGCTCCGAAGG
>JAKADI010000174.1 GCA_021820675.1 Bacillota bacterium
TAGAAAAGTCTATCGTGTCGAGATTTTGTAATGCACGGACAATCCATTTATCCCCTGTTCCGAAATCCGATTGAAAAAGTACCGCCAATAAGCCGGACGGGCCTTATCTTGTATTCCTGGGATTTCCTTGGCAATTTCGAGGCCTGTGCGTATAGAGTCCCAATTAAATGGCACCACATCGTGTTGAATGCGTTGAAGACCACTCAAGCCTTGATCGGACTCTGTGGATTGCACATAGACGTCAAGAGCCGCTCGATTGCCCGCTGCAATCACTGGCCCAAACTTCCACCGATAATACCCGTCGTGTGATTGGCCAACACATCATAAAATTGTTCCACCGTATAGGATGCCAACATCCTGTCGTTCACTTGATCCATACGTAATTCCGCATCCCCGTTCTGCTTCACCTCTCGCCATCCCCAATAGCGGGCGATCTGTGTTTCCCATTGTTGTTCGTTGGCGCCTCTCCATAATCTCTTCATCATGTTCATAGTCGTCGGCTCCCTTTCGCCTATTCAATGGCCCCACGCAGATCCTCTGAATCGGGTATGCCCATTCCATGGTCCTAGCCCCTGTTTCGCCCGCAGTTTCGCATAGACTGCCAGCGCCGCAATCCGGTAGCCACAATCGTCCCCTGTTTTCATGCGATGACCCTACCGCTAGCTCGCTCTCCCTTTCCCATCGCCACGAAGGGGTTACGGTCTAGATGTTCCTTCGGTTTACGCGGAGCCCCCGTCCTCGCGGACGCGCACACACAACTCGATTCTCCGTGGAGGGCTAGTCCTTGCGGAGACCGGAATTGCACCGGCTCAAAACGGTCAGCTTATCTTGGCGCACCGAAATCCGAGTAGCTGACAATTTGATGGTTCATGGCCGTTCCGTGAGGGTGAAATCCCCTTGCGTGATTTATCCCCCCTGACCTCGACCTGCCCCTTTTACCACGACCCCCGCAGGTAGAACGGACTCCGAATGAAGCACAACAAGGCGACACACGCACCCTCAGAGTCAGCAAGGCCGCCCCGCCCTTTCATGGGGCCGGAGACTTAGAAGATGCTGCATCCTTGCCGTACACCGCCCCATGGGGATGTAGCGGGGTAGTGAGAAGGCGCTCCCAAAATCCCCGCGGGTGATCGGCGCCAGCAAAGTGTGTCAAGGCGCGCCGTTTAATGAGGTCGAGACCCACCATCCACAAGAGATTATATCCCCACACCCAGCCAATCCAAGTCCATGGCAGACGGGGCACAATCCACCCGAACCCCGTCAAAAACACGGAAAAGACCTGGGTTGCTAAAATCGCACTGAATAATTGCCAGGACGGAAAGGGGCGCCGCCAGAAACTGCCCGAAGCTCGGGTCAGAAAGAGCATTAAGTGGCCGCCTACCACCAATTGCAGAAAGATCAGCGTCTGCAGCTGCGTGGTGGGCAAGTGAGCGTGTTTCCCAATCAGTAGCAGCACAAAGGTTTGCACCACCGAGAGACCGCCCAGAATCGATGCGATACTAATCACCTGGCGCATATCCCACCGGACTGGCTGAGGGTCTATACGCGTGTGGTCATAGGCGATGGTCATAATGGGAATGTCATCTAATAAAGCCAAAATGACAATCATCACAGCCGTCAGCGGATAGGTGTTATACATCAGCATGGCTAGCACGACAAAGACCATAATATCAATCGTCATGGCGATACGGTAGACGGTATAACTATTCATCCGCTCAAAAATCCGCCGCGCTTCTTGGACCGCCTTGATGATCACACCCAGTCCTGGCGCTGTCAATACGAGGGCGGCGGCGGCGCGGGCCGCATCCGTCGCACCGGAGACCGCAATGCCCACGTCCGCCTGTTTCAGGGCTGGGGCATCATTGACCCCGTCTCCGGTCATCCCGACTAGATGCCCTTGGCTTTGCAAGGCCTTGACGATACCGTATTTATGTTCGGGAAAGACTTGGGCAAATCCATCAGCCCTTTCAATCTGTAGGGCGGCATCGCCAATGACGCTGCCGTCCTGGCCGAAGAGAGTATTAGCCTCTTGAATATGCGGCCCCATTCCCAGTTCTTTCGAAATTTCGCGAGCGATGGCAATATTATCCCCGGTGACCATCTTCACGGTGATCCCCTCCGCCTGAGCTTGCGCAATCGTCTGCGCCGCATCCGGGCGCGGTGGGTCGTATAAGGGCAGCAGGCCGAGATACTCCCAAACGTGCGGAGATCGGCTGCACGCGACACCCAAGGTCCGGAACCCATGCGTTGCCAAGTCGTGGATCGCCTCGTCACTGCGCTGAGCGCTCGCGGTGTCCAAGTGCACCATCGCGGCAATAACTTGCGGCGCCCCTTTTGTGACTTGAAAGACGGCGCCATGGGCATCGGTGACAGTGGCGGCTGTCCGTTTGGACACCGGGTCAAAAGGGATGAACTGGCTTTGTTGGTACCCGGACGTTGTGCCCCCCCGCTGCTGCAGGCCTTCCATCACCGCCAAGTCAATCGGGTCATGATCCTCCATATGCGAAGCCAGAGCTGCGGCGAGGAGCAACTCCTTCTCATCTTTCGCCGCAAAACAAATAGGAGATCCGAGGGTTAAGTGATTTTGGGTCAATGTCCCGGTCTTGTCCGAACACAGGGTATCGATTCCCGCCATTTCCTCGATGGATTGCAACCGGGTCACAATAGCTTTCATCCGCGATAAAGATAAGGCCCCCAGCGCCATTGTCACCGACAACACGGCAGGCATGGCGACGGGGATGGACGCTACCACCAATATCAATATGAACTGGATGAGATCCAAGACGGGCAATCCCCGGGACAACTCCACGAGGACCAGAATCAAGCTCAGTCCCACTGCCATAAAGATCAGAAAATCGCCCACTTGCATGACCGCTTTCTGGAAATGTGACACGGCCCCGGCGCTAGCCACCAATTTAGCCGTGCGCCCGAAGTAGGTGGCGTTTCCCGTCGCAATCACCACGCCCTGCATCTCGCCCTGTTTGGCGATAGTTCCAGAGTATGTCACCTCTCCGACTTTCTTGGTGACCGGCAGGGATTCTCCCGTGATGGCGGACTGGTCGACCTTTAGGTACTCTCCAGATAGAAGGGCCACGTCCGCGGGAATAATATCGCCCAGATGTATCTGGACCATGTCACCCGGCACGAGTTGGGCCGCATTGATGCGTTGCCAGTGTCCATCTCGCAAGACCTGCGCCTGAAAAGCCAGTTGGTTTTTCAGGGCCGCAATGGCATCGGCGGCTTTATGTTCTTGCCAAAATCCTATAAGCGCATTGGTCAATAGCAGGACAGTTACAATAATAAAGTCATCCCAATGCCCGATAATCGCGGACAGAATAGCGGCCAATTCGATCATCCAAGGAATGGGACCCCAAAAATAACCCAAAAATCGCTGCAACGCACTCACGTGAACCTCATCCAGACCATTGGAGCCAAATTGCGCATAACGCTCCTGGACTTCAGGAGTAGTGAGGCCATTCTGGGAACTCTCCATGTTCTTGAATACCTCGGCCGCGCTGATTGTATGGATGTCTTCTGCGTGCATGGGGACAATCGGCATGGGAACCCCTCCCTCAACTGGAATGTTTATCTGCGGTGCATTTCTGTCAAAAATTATCCTCTTTATTATTGGCGGGCTTTTCAGACGAGACCGCCGTTAATGATAACTTAAGTTTCACACGTTCATCATACAGTGTTTTTCGACGCGAATGCCGCCGCCCACCCTTGCCATGCGGCCCTGTGTCCTCATTCCCGTTGGGCGCTTTAGGCGGACTTATTGAAAGCTGGTAACTGATCGCCCAAGCACGGCTCCGCACACAGGGTGTTGAGGGCGACATATTCAGCGCCCGCTGAAATTGTGCCCGATCTACGGAGCCCGACTCCGCGATGGCGGCCCTGCCCCCCTGCAGCAGTTCCTCGAACACCGCTTACAATCGTTGCGCCAAAGATTTCTCGACCCATTCGGCCACACTGCCCTCAAACAGCGGGCCGAAGAATGCGTAGACATTGACCCGCCGACAATACGTGAGGAAGATGGAGAAGAGGCAGCTACGCGTCACTGTTTCTGGTACGGAAATCGGCACAGGCACCGTGTGACGTCGCCTTCCTACGAGACCACGATTTCAACATAGTGGGTGTGGAGTGTCCGGCAACGCTTCGCGTGGCCTCCTGTGTTCACGCCATGAGCAGCGCCTTGGCGTCCAGCTTTTGTCCTGAGTAAGTATACGGACGTTGGTCTTTGCGCACGCCACACGCCACGCGCAGCGTGGTTTTTCATCTACCGCATCGCCTGAATGAGCCTTGCACCGCTCAACCCCCGATCGGTCAGCACGTCCAGCGCCTGAAAGCCGTGTTGGACTGCCCGTTTGATCACCGTCATCAATTGCGTGATTTTGTCCCTGGGACGTTCTTTTCGCCGGGTGTTTCCGCGCGGGTACGCAGGATTTTTTGTCCTGTGCTTTGCCCGGCTTTCCGCGTGGTCTCTTTTCCGCATGCATGCGGAAATCCGTGGGGTAAAACTTTTTCCAGCACAATAGCTTAGCACGAGGTCTTGACACCCTTATCGGGTTATCCAAGGCCCCATGGCCGAAGCTGGACGACACGTTTGCGAAGTGCCGTCGGGCCCAAGAGGCGGGGTTATCGTCAAGGGTGACCGCCTCCGTGTCTGCCACGATCTTGTCGGAATTGGTCAGCATCTGGAATCGCGTGGCCACGCCGTACAAAATCCTTCTCCACGGCATCTTCTCGTGGTTTTTCAGGCGATAACGGGCGTCCCGTTTGACCGTGGTGACCTTCTGGCATGCACTGGGATACAAACTGTGGACGCTGTTCAACCACAGCAGCAGCAGCATAATCATGAGCGCCAAAATTTCCGCTACCCCATATCCATCCTGTTTCGCAAATCCCTCCTTCCAGAGACTGGCATGGCGTTTAAAGGTGCCTGTCCCCTCGACTATGATGGTATTGATGGAATACTGGTGTTCATCGCGCACCTTTTTGATCGCTGTCGCATTGTTCCGCCTGATCACACTCCGTTTTTGGTTGATTGGGCTGGTACCTTAATCCTATCAAACGCCCCGTATTTCTGCGGGTTTTGCGGTCGTTTGACTCATGAGGCTTGTTCGGATTGCACGGTGCGACACTCACGTGAAAATCCATGGCGGTTTCTATCCCTCATGGTCGACAGAAGGCCGGCTATGTCCCTTTTGGCGGCTACTGTGCCTCTTACGGGCCAAGGCAGGGGACGTAACGACTTGCCGAATGGGAGCGCTGGGATTATACGCCCGTGTTCGCACCAGGCAAAAATTCATCCAAAGACTGCAGCAGCGGGGTTAAGTACA
>JAKADI010000175.1 GCA_021820675.1 Bacillota bacterium
ACTTAGTATTGTTCTATGTCTTTTGGGAAGTCATATTGATACCAATTTTCTTTCTACTAACGGGGTATTCAGGAGAAAAGGGACGCCCGGCTGCCATGAAATGGTTGGTCATGAATCTCGTGGGAAGTTTGTTCATGCTCATCGGAATTGTGGCGGTAGCAGTTATTCATGCCCAGCCGTTTGGTTCGTTAACCTTTGAAATCAGTCAGCTGGGACATCTGCATATGTCTGCCGCGGTGGCACCGTGGGTATTTGCCAGCTTCTTTGTGGCCTTTGCCATCAAAGCACCTCTGTGGCCGTTTCATGGATGGATGCCCGATGCCTACCGTGAAGCGCCGGCTCCAGTAACCGCGTTACTGTCAGGGGTCATGTCGAAGGCTGGTATCTACGGCTTTTTACGGATTATGCTACCCCTTTTTATGCCTCAAATGCACCATTATCAGGTGGGACTCCTGATTTTTGGGGTTATTGGCCTGGTGTACGGTGCGCTAATGGCTCTACGTCAGAGCGACATGAAAATGATTAGCGCTTATGCCTCTTTATCCCACATGGGCATGATGGCGTTGGGGGTATTTTCGTTGACTGCCGCGGGTATCTTGGGAGCGACATTCCTAATGGTAGCGCACGGACTTATCGTGGGCGGGCTGTTTATTGTTCTCGGATTCGTTGAGGAGAAAACAAAGACCCGGGATCTGAAGGTATTAGGCGGACTTAATGATGACGCTCCGAGACTGGCGGCTTACTTCCTCTTCTTTTCCCTGGCAGCATTGGGCCTACCAGGCTTGCCGGGCTTTGTGGGAGAGTATCTTATCATTCAGGGCTTGGTTGCTCACGATCTTGTATTCGCCATCATCGCGGCCATCGTTTTGGTCGTCGCGGCGTGGTACATGATCCGTTTGTTTCAAGGCGTTATGCAGGCCCATAGTAAGGGAGCGGGACGCATTAGCGATATGAGCGTCGCACAGGTCGGCTATATTGCTTCGCTAGCTCTTCTTATCTTGATCTTAGGGGTATGGCCAGCCGGAGTGACAACACATGCCGCGCCGACGTTATATCGCGCTGTGCATCTGGCAGCGACGAAAGGGGGCCGCGGATTATGAGCGCGACAACGGCTCTGTTACCGGATTACATCGTCGGTATTACGATTTTGGTGACGATGATTGCCGCCATGCTTCGGCGTCAACGCGGCACTATTAGTTCTTGGATAGCGTTAATTGGAACATTGGGCGGAATATGGGCGACGATCGATTTATGGGCCCAACATATTAAACCGATGGTGTTTTACGGTCAAAGCTTGACCGTTGACAATTACAGTTTGTTTGTGAATGTTCTGGTATTGATTGCGGCAGGATCGACATTGCTGTTAGGCTGGTCGGGGGAACGCGAACATGAGGAATTTCCCATCTTGGTGTTGATTGCAGCATTGGGGATGATGAGCCTCGGGATGGCGGCGAATATCGTTTCGCTGTTTTTGGGGATCGAGGTGTTGTCTCTTCCCTTATATATCTTGGCAGCCTCACACCGTAACAACGCAAGCGGCGAAGCCGGATTAAAGTATTTGCTGCTCGGAGCTTTTTCCTCAGGAATTCTTCTGTTTGGTCTCGCACTGGTGTATGGGGCCTCGGGAACGATGGACTTTGTGGGACTGGCCTCTTCGGTTAATGCCCATTCGCCCCTTTTAGCAGCAGGGCTGATGTTGACGTTGGTAGGATTATTGTTTAAGTTGGGAATTGTTCCGTTTCATATGTGGGTACCGGACGTTTACGAAGGATCTCCCACTCCGGTAACCAGCTTTATGGCTTTTGGAACCAAGGTAGGAGCCGCAGTTATATTGCTTCGACTTCTGGCCTACGGATTCTACCTGTCGCCTCAGGATTGGGGACCTGCTTTAGGTTACTTGGCTTTATTGACCATGATTGTGGGTAATTTGTTGGCGTTGCCGCAAAATGATTTGAAACGCCTCTTTGGGTATTCGGGGATAGGTCATGCCGGATTTTTATTGATTGGGGTGGCGGTGCATAATGTCGTTGGAGC
This sequence comes from Bacillota bacterium, assembly GCA_021820675.1. Classification (GTDB taxonomy): domain Bacteria; phylum Bacillota; class Sulfobacillia; order Sulfobacillales; family Sulfobacillaceae; genus Sulfobacillus. Next base: position 2,035 of record JAKADI010000175.1, read on the forward strand.
CAGAGCTATGCTCTTCTACCTTTTGCCCTATGGCCTGGCTGTTATTGGTGCCTTTGCGATTCTAACGATGATGGGATCCGAGAAAGAAACCGTGACCATTAGTGATTTGAATGGCTTGGCGCGGCAAAAACCCTGGGCTGCTGCCTTGTTTATTGTGTTTATGTTGTCGTTTGCCGGAATTCCACTGACAGGAGGTTTTATCGGCAAGTTCTATTTGTTGCAAGCCGCCTTATTCGCCCACCAGCCCGGGTTGGCCATTGGCTTGGTGGTCGGAACGTTTTTGGGATTAGGAGCTTATTTGAGGCCCCTGCAAGCAATGTTCCGCAGTCGGCCCGCGGAACCGGGAATACCTGGTTGGACTGTGAATTGGGCACACGTTGTCGTGTTGATTGTGGCGGTCGTTGGCACTGTGGGGCTTGGAGTCTACCCGACCCCGGTGGTTCACTGGGTTAATCAGTCTGCCAACTTTTTCTGGCTCCATTAGATGAGAATTCGATTAAGAACGTCTAATGGTGTGTTAAAATTGGGAAGATCAGTGCCGCCCACTTCACACCCTTCTCAGGTAGAGAGGAGATTATTTTGGAGTTTTTTTCGTTGGTCGAACCCCATCTCCGTCGGGTAAATAGCATGTTAGAGGAGCAGCTCTTGACGGGAAATGAGCTCATCGAAAATGTCGCCCAATATCTTCTCGTGGCTAGTGGAAAACGACTCCGGCCCGCGTTGGTGCTTTTATCAGGGCAGTTCGGTTCGGAACTGCCCGCTGCCCGGCAAGAAAAGCTCGTCCAAGTTGCTACGGCAGTCGAAATGATCCATATGGCCACCCTGGTTCATGACGACATCATTGATGATGCAGTGCTTAGGCGAGGAATGCCTGCGGTTCGAAGTCAGTTTAGTGATACCGTTGCCGTCTTAGCAGGGGATTTTCTGTTCGCTTTGGCGTTCCGCCTCTTTTCTTCCACGGGAGATTTAGCTATTGTGGATATAGCCGCCAGGGTTGTGCATGTCATGTGTGTTGGCGAAATTCATCAAAGCATGGACCATGGCCAAATTGCGACAGAAGACGCCTACTGGCGGCGGATTGAAGCCAAAACCGGATTTTTTCTCGAGACCAGTTGCCGCTTAGGTGCCATTGCCACGGGGGTCCCGGAGCGAATTGAGACCTTGTTGGGAGGGTATGGCCATCATATCGGCTTGGCTTACCAGGTGGTCGACGATTTGTTGGATTGGCTAGCCAGTCCTGAGACACTGGGAAAGGCGGTAGGAGAAGATGTTGCGGCTGGGGTTTACACCCTGCCGATCATTTATGCCTTGCAACAGGACCGTGTAGGTTATCAAGTGCAAAAGATTCTATCAGGTCCGCACCCCGAAACACAGGTGGAAGAACTGCGACACCTTTTGGAGAAGAGCGGGGCCTTACAGTATGCCAAGTCCCGAGCAGGATATCATATCGATCAGGCTCTGGACAAGTGTCGGCAATTGCCCGGCGGACCTGCCCAACGAGCATTGGAGGAATTGGCAGAGTTCGTATTGGCTCGAGAGTTTTGATGGAACTGGCAATAAGGAGCGATCGTCTTGCAACGGATTCCTGATGCGGCAATCAGGCGCCTACCCGCTTACTTACGTTGGCTGACCGAATGTGAAGAAGAGCGCGTCACATCCGTTATGTTGGGCCAAGCGACAGGGTATTCTTCTGAGCAGGTTCGTAAGGACCTGGCCTATTTTGGAGCATTCGGAACCCGAGGGGTGGGGTATGACGTTGGAGATTTGCGCGACGAAATATACCGAATACTCAAGTTAGACCAGGGTGTACGTGCCATAGTGGTCGGAGCAGGGCACTTAGGAACAGCCTTAGTAAGATACGTGGATCAAGGTCATCAGGATGTAAAGATTATGGCATTGGTTGACAATGATTCCCGTATCATAGGAACTCCTGTCGGTTCGCTCTACGTGGAGTCGGTGGACCGGCTAGAAGACTTGGTGAGGCAATATGATATTGGGATTGGTGTGTTGACCGTACCCAAGGAAGCGGCTGTCTTAGCCGGAGACAGGTTGGCGGAGGCGGGCGTCCGGGCTATTTTAAATTTTGCGCCTGTTGCTGTGTGTACCCGGCATCCAGAAGTTTTTGTTCAACCGATTGATCTCACATTGGAAATGCAAGCTCTATCATACTTTGTGGGGCAGAAGACGCCCAACCGATTATGAATCAGCGCGGTTTTTATCTCGGTATGTTTCTCGTGGTGAGTAGTTGGGGTTTGAACTACGTAGTAACGAAAATCGGTGTGGGGCATTTTCCCCCTGCCGATTTTGTATTTTGGCGGTTTTTGGCAACTGCGGTGATTGCCGGACCATGGCTATGGCGTAGTCGTCCTGCGACGATGAAGCAATACAGACAAGTGGCAATCTTGGGTCTGATTGGGGTATCGGTCTACCAGTGGGCTTTTACCACTGCGCTACACGATACAGTAGCTGCAAATGTGGCATTTTTATTTGATATTTCGCCGCTGATGACCTTGGTGGGCCAGAGTCTTTTGCGCGTGAGGTCATCCCGCCCTCAGATGTTCATTGGCGCAAGCATTTCGCTTGTTGGGGTGGCTCTTTTGGTGGGAGCCTCACGCGCCGCTTCGTGGCGAGGTGACGGGTATGCTTTGCTGGCAGCTGTGTTATGGGCCACATTCACCATTTTGACCGATAAATTTCACGTGCCGATACGAGGGATCGCACTCACGGGTTGGATGAGTCTCTTTGGTACGTTGGGCATTATCCCCTTCATGCATTGGAACCGGGTTCTACCCTTGCACATGGGAGTGATCGGGCCTTTATCCTACACGGTGTTGTTTGTCACAGTCATGGGGCTGTCCTTGTGGCAAAATGCCGTGATGGCCGTCGGCGGGGGTCAGGCCAGCCTTTACCTGTACCTCATACCCGTAATTGCGGCGCTGGCGGGATGGATAATCTTGGGGGAAAAGTTGACACTGTTGGAAATTGCGGGAGCCATTTTGATCATGGTGGGGGTGGCCTTCGCAGAAGGAGTTTTGCGGATCAGGATACAGCGTTCCACTTCCACCCCGACTACGCCCAGTTAATGAACAGGGTGCTTTTTGTGTGCGGGCGAGGGGCGAAAATGGAATGCGGGGGCCTTGGGGAAAGCACCTGGTTCTTCTTGACTTGACCACGGTCGGATCAGGCTTCTGACATGAGCAAGCTGGGCTGTGTCATTGTCAAGGGCGATGAGGTCATCGCGATTCACATCGTGAATATTGGTTTTACCTAG
>JAKADI010000176.1 GCA_021820675.1 Bacillota bacterium
CGCTTTAACGGTCATTGCCGTCTGTTTTGCCATCTTCGCCATCATCGTCATCGGGCTGGGCATCGCCCTCTTTATTGTGATTTTGCGTGTTATCCACTTGGAAAAAACCGTCAGCCATGAAATATCGGAGATTCGTCAGCTACTGAGCAACTTAATTCATACAGCTCGTGACTCATCGTCCCGCCTTGGAGAAACGGCCAAGGAATTTAAGCAATCAGCCTACCGCGTGGGGCTTGTCGCAACAGGTCTGGCGGGGCTCATCGAATCGCGCAAGCATAAAGGGGTAAAATTAACTCCAGCCAAGCTCAGAAAGGTACGGCCCTGGTGGCTGTCTTCCTTGGCTCTGGGATACTCTCTTTGGCGAAAGAGACGCCGGAAAAAGCAGCCGTCTTCGTCATCTGGCGTCTCATCATAATCTCACGCATGCCTAAGTCGAAGAAGATGTCACAGTGATTGCTTGTTTAGGGCGAATCGCTTAATTTCTCTTTCCTCAACACGATAACATTTAGGCATAGAGAGGTCGTTCATGATCAAAACCTCTCTATGCCATCACCAGACTTCGCCTAGGATAATCCCCACTGCGTTGTTCCGCCCGGTTCAGGTTTCTCCTTCTCCTTAAGATGTGCCACATCTGCCCAACTAAAATTTCGCAAGCTCGCACCGACTTCAAAGCACCCCTCAATGATTTCTGACATAGGCTGAACCAATAGCAGAAAATATCTCCCGGGAGGAGTCGCCATGAACGACAATGGCCGTCACATCCGAGATCCGTGGCATGTCGACGTGCTTATCGAATTTTTACAGGAAACATTGACCGCACTCGCCGACGATTATCACCAAAAACCTAATGCGAAAGCCTTCCACCAGCGCATTACCTTACTCCATGACGCCTTAGACGCGCTGACGGTGCAAATTCCCGACATCTATCAGCCCGCATTAAGACAACCGCACCGTCATGCGCATCTCCATGACAAACCATTGCAAAACCATGTCATGCAAACTGAACGCGAGTGATGGCACCTGATCCCATGGATAGAAACGTGCATCTTGAGCATCTGTTCCGGCTTGCAATTGTCCCTTTATCGGATGACCCCGAAAAAATGTAATAATGGTATCATTACTGGGAGTTGACCATGTTCCAAATTGTCGATCTAACGATACTACGAGACCGGTTTCTTCCTGCACCTCGCGGACCGCAGCATCTGCCACGCTCTCCCCGATTTCAATGCCTCCACCGGGAAACGTTAAACCCCCAATGAACGGAGGATAACGCCGTGTCACCAGCAGCACTTCTCGGCGCAACGGTTCAAACACCAGTACCGCTACCGCCGGCAAGGCCCGTTCCCAGTACACAAATCCACACTGAGGGCAAAACCGCCGTTCTCGTCCGTCCCAGGCTTGGTTTAACAACGGCTCACGGCACAAAGGACAGAAATTCCACTGACTAGCCGGAGCATGGCGCCACTGGACAAATTCGTTGGGTTTTTCTTCGTTCTCATGAGACATTTTCGTCACCGATGCTATTGTACCAGTTTATGACGGGGCGGATAAAGGTGTGAGATGACAAATGGCTCCGGGACGTTTAATCCGTAATGTTAGAGTTTCTAGTACCCGGAAGTAATGGTTCATCGCACTCGATTCCAAAAAGGCGACCGTAGTATCCACTCCTATGGCAATATCCACGTTTGGCGATCCTCCCGCCACCACCAGAACATCGTCCGTCGGCATAATTGGACTGACATACACATCACCACGCACAATCCGGCGGATCTGCTCAATTTCCAAGATTCCACTATTACCGTAAAGGCGATGCCACAACGCATAGGTCGCAGGGCCTACCACGACGCTGTAGGGCGGATGGAATCGGCTTAGTGTCAGCGTTTCCACCCCCTTGACAATATCCTGAAAACCACTGCCAGGTTCTCTCCCATTGCGATGGTCCAAGATGTGCCGGCCTCCGGCATTCAATAGCCCGGGTAAATCGTCTTGGGGCCGACCCTCCAGGATGAGGCGATCTTCGGCATCCGCCACATCGCTCGCAGCGGCTTCCGCCAGCGACCAATCTAAGGGGGTACCCTGGCTCCGTGAAGTCTCGATGTCCCGCCAAAGTAGCATGAAATTCCGGTATATGGTCGGAACTTTTTGATAGATGCGGTGATCGGCATTGATGACATCATCGTTGGTCCCCGACATACCCACATGACCCGTCTTAAGATTTGGCGATTGGTCAATAGCTACGACCTGGACCCCTGCTCCCATGGGCCCGAAGAGCGAAAGGAAGCGGCGGCCGACAATTTGCTCCGAGACGACATGCCGGACCGCGTGATCTAATTCATCCCATTCCCGCTCATTTAACGGTGATTGCTCTCGCATCAGGTAGTCCATGGTTAATCCTCCCCTTTGCACGGCGGGTTCTTTTTGAGAGATCCGACTGTCCAAGTCCCGTTGGGGATAGCGAACATCTGGTATTGCTCATGCTGCATGATCCGTTCAATAAGCGGCACCGTCTGGGGGTATTGATCTTGCGCCCACCGTAGAACCCCTTCATAGACTTGCTGTTCGTGGACTGAGTCCCGGATAACCAACTGACTCGGATCCTTAGCCTGCCACGATGGCATTCCCCCTACCGCTACTAACCATTCTGCCACCCAGCCCAAGTGCTTCATTTCATCAATCGCCCAGTCTTCTTCGCCCATACCCATAACGGGACCATGAACATGAACAAAGTACCCAAAGAGGAATTCCAACACCTGACGATATTCATAGTGCAACAACGCTTGCAAATGAGTAGCCAACTCCGAAACTTGTGTTGAGCCAACCTGTGAGCTCCAGGCTTGGTCCTTCAATTGGCTATGGATATCTTCAAATTGACGGCGGTGATCCTTTTCATCCACCACTATTCGTCTCAACAACGCCTGTGTCGCCGTGTCCTCAATGCGATCAATATGTTCTTCATATTGGGTAATAGCCTGATTTTCCGCGCCAATATCTTCACGGATAGCCGTGACCAGGTCGGCTGGCGGGCTAATTTCGCGTGGTGACAAATCAGGAATTCCGCGAAAATGCACGACTGTATGGGCCAACCATTTCAGATGACGCATTTCGTCGCGGGCTATGGATTCGATTTGCGGACCGTAAATTTCCGCCACTGTCCACGCATGGGTCAAATAATGAACAACCGCATCGTGTTCACCCCGAATATCCGCATTCAGCAGTTCGACGATCTCCCCGCGATTAATCCCTAATCACTCCCCTCGGATCCTGGCATCGCTTCGTTGTTTTCCAGGTGGGCCTTCAATGCTTTAAGTTCCCGTCCCATACCCTGCATTTGGTTCTCGGCCATCGCCAAGAATTTGATCAGTTCAGGCTGACGGTCACGGTCGACCTCCATGATGTGCCGTACCTCGTTATAAAGATCTAGCGCATGGTCAAGTTCCTGGCGCACACCGTCCATACGCTCCAATAGCTGACTACGATATTCTGCCCGTTTTTCGTCTTTTAGCAACGTATTGAGTAGTTGAAGGAGAACCGGGTCATCCGTGGAAATGCGCACCATAACCGATTGCCCCTTGAAATCTTGAGCCGCTTGAATCCACGTCAACGGATCGGGGACAGGCACTCCCCGAATGAATCCTTGCCACGGGGCCAAAGGTATTTCAATCCGACGGTGAATGGATAGCGCCATAGCCAATGGATAGTCCTCTTTAATATGATAGACAAAATGGGTTCTGCCCGGATCCGCTAATAAATAGCCGATAATTGTTTGAATGGAAGGGGTTTGATGGGCAATCCTTCCCACATAAACAAGAACTCTTTGGGTTTCTGAGCCCATGAATCGTCCCCTCCTTTCTACAGTAGACTAAGATGATGCCTCAGCGGCGTTTATGTTGCTTATACAGCGTTCCCATTTGATTCGGCCCTGAATCAGGAACTGGTTCTCCCCGTTTCCGTTTCAGCATAGCATAAAAAACACGGACGCCGTGGATTATGCAAGTTGTCTAGAAAAGATCGCCAAAATGCCAGAGAAGAAACCATGTCTCATGCACGTGGACCCTTAACCGTCTCGCGCCCTTGTGAGGGGCGCCATTAATGTTTGGTATTAGAAAATTCGGGGAAAAATGGGACAGCTTAACCAAATGCTGGGCCAAGCTCTTGCCAAGCCTTGTATAATAAACTTACGGTCTCGGGTGTGTTCTTGGTGCATTTCGAGATAAAAAATAGGCAGGAGAATCATCACGTAACGCGAATAATATGTTAACGGCTGGTAGCAGCTCGAACCTAATAGAGTGCTATTCCATATACTGGAGGTATAAAACTGTTATACCGCGGCCGCATTTGAGCCATGGAGAAAGGAGCGGCGGCCATGAAAACATTGACTGAGAGAGAAATTAAAGCTTTGATTCATCTCTTGGGGGATGATGATATCAAGACGGCGCAAATAGCCCGACAACGATTGATCGAATCTCGTCAGGAGGCTCAGCCATATCTGGAAGAAGCCAGGACGTCTTTGGATCCCCACGTTCGAACGCGGGTTTATAGCATTCTCGAGCGATTGCGTCTGGACGAACTGGGTGAACGCTTCCAACGTTTCGCGGCAATGCCCTCCGCATGGATAGATCTGGAAGAAGGCGCCTTTCTCATTGCTGAATCCGGATATCCCACCATAAATCGCCAACATTATCGAGACATGCTGGATTCCATGGCACAGGAATTTAAAGTTCACATGGAGCAGCACAACCTTAAAGGTCGTGAACTCATCGAAAGCTTGAATCGGTATTTTTTCGATGAATTGGGATTCACCGGCAATAAGGATGCCTATTACGATGCGGATAACAGCTATCTCAACCAAGTCTTGGATCGGCGCTTAGGGATTCCCATTAGTTTGTCGCTTATCTACCTTCTCATTGCCCGTCGTTTACGCATTCCTGTGGTCGGCATTAGTATGCCTGGACATTTCCTACTGCAATACAACGACAGCCTTTTCATTGATGCCTTTGAAAAAGGCCAATTGTTGAATCGGGGAGAATGTGTCCAGTTTCTTATGACCAACGGCTTCGGTTTCCACCCGGCTTATTTGAGCCCAACCCCCACCCGATTTATGCTGGTGCGCATGTTAACCAATCTCATTCAAATCTATAGTACGCAAGACCCTGATCGTGCCGATTCATTAAGCGCCTTTCGAGACATGTTAACCCAGTCCTATGCTAAAGTCTGAGTTAACACCTCAGTTCCCTCACACCCCAACTGCTCTCCAACGTTATGGGGCTGTAGC
>JAKADI010000177.1 GCA_021820675.1 Bacillota bacterium
CTCGTACATTCCGCTGCCCGGCAAAAAAATTTTATCACGGCCATAAATCCGCCTGTGATGCCTACGCGGATTCTTGCTGGGCGACGGCGGGCGTAAAGTAGCAGGATTCGCTTGCTCCAGAGCATAGTACCGCAAAATGTGTTTGTCGCATATCTGGCTGCAATGCAGTCGCCAATTAGGGTTGTGGCTATGGATCATGCACCAGCGCCAAAAATTCAACAGTACGTGTACTTCCGCAAGTTGTGCATAACGTATCCATTTTCTAGTCATGATAGCGCCTCTTTAACAATTATCCTTATTATGAGTTAGCCGTTTAGTATATCCTGGAATTGTTAAAATAATTATTAATTATCCGCCGCCATTCCTAGATTGTCGAGGCTAATTCTTATGAATAACGCGACAAGCTTTGCCTGTTTGTGACAAGAAACGCGGAATCATGGCCAAGATTCCTGGGTTGTGCGTCGAGGCGTGTAACACTGTGGGATATGATTGCGAACGTTATGGAAAACCATGAGATGCACCGGGAATACTCCGCGAATGCTTCCACGAAATATTATCCCGCGGGTGAATATTTCCCTTGTCATATCCTTTCAAGACCGTCATAGTATAGACATAACGGGAGCTTGGCTTGCCGGGCTGAGAGGGTGGGAATGCCACCGACCGTCTACCTGATCTGGATAATGCCAGCGGAGGGAACTCCTTTGATTATTGTCATTGCACCCACACATATAAGTTCCCTGCCGCATGGCATGCTGTCAGAGCAAATCCGGTTTTGCGGCCTATAAAAAGGGGGAGCTTTATGTCCAATGCCTATGACGTTTTTCCTGAAAGTCAAAAGATCTACGTGAGTGGGACTTCATCCGATATTAAGGTGCCAATGCGGCAAATTCGCCTGACGAATGGCCAGACATTTCGGGTTTACGACACTTCCGGGCCTTATACGGACGGAAGTTACGAAGCTGATGTGCGCCTGGGTCTGCCCGCTATTCGCCGGCCTTGGATTCTAAAGCGGCAAGATGTTGAGGAGTACGCCGGGCGCCCGATTCAACCGATCGACGATGGGATGAACGCCCCTGTCGATCTTATGGTGCATGAAACGGCGCCAGGCCTTAACCGGAACCCTCTTCGCACCAAGATGGGCAAGAACGTCACGCAAATGCATTATGCCCGCCAGGGAATCATAACAGGCGAAATGGAATTTATTGCCTTGCGAGAAGGATATGATCCGGAATTTGTACGGAAAGAAGTTGCCCAGGGCCGCGCCGTCATCCCGGCGAATATCAACCATCCGGAGTCGGAACCGATGATTATCGGCCGCCACTTTCACACCAAGATCAACGCCAATATCGGAAATTCAGCCGTCGCCTCATCGATAGAAGAAGAAGTCGATAAAATGCGTTGGGCCACATTATGGGGCGCGGATACGGTCATGGATTTGTCGACCGGGAAAAATATCCATACGACGCGCCAATGGATTATCCGCAACGCACCTGTTCCTATCGGAACGGTTCCCATCTACCAGGCTCTGGAAAAAGTGAAAGGGAAGGCTGAAGACTTGAGTTGGGACGTATACCGCGATACCTTAATTGAACAAGCGGAGCAAGGGGTGGATTACTTCACCATTCATGCTGGAGTCCGGCTGAGTTACATTCCTTTGACGGCAAGCCGCGTGACAGGTATTGTGTCCCGTGGCGGTTCCATAATGGCGGCCTGGTGTTTGTACCATCATCAGGAAAACTTTCTCTACACACACTTTGAAGAAATTTGCCAGATCATGAAGCAGTATGATATTACGTTTTCGCTCGGCGATGGATTGCGTCCGGGATCGCTGGCCGATGCGAATGACCGCGCACAATTTGCCGAATTAGACACGCTGGGCGAGTTGACCAAGATAGCGTGGGAACATGATGTACAAGTCATGATCGAAGGCCCGGGCCACGTTCCCATGCATCTCATCAAAGAGAATGTGGAACGGGAAATGGAGATTTGTCACGAAGCCCCATTTTACACGTTAGGCCCCCTTACCACCGACATTGCGCCGGGTTACGACCACATTACCTCGGCAATTGGTGCGGCGATGATTGGATGGTTTGGCACGGCGATGTTGTGCTATGTCACGCCTAAAGAACATCTGGGGTTGCCGGACAAAGAAGACGTAAAACAAGGAGTCATTGCGTACAAGATTGCGGCCCACGCAGCCGATGTGGCCAAGGGGCATCCCCGTGCGCAAGAATGGGATGACACGATGTCTTTGGCCCGCTTCGAATTTCGGTGGCGGGATCAGTTTAACCTATCCCTCGATCCGCAAACGGCCGTGGCGTTTCACGATGAAACCCTGCCAGCTGAACCGGCCAAAGCCGCGCATTTTTGCTCGATGTGCGGACCCAAATTTTGTTCCATGCGCATTACCCAAGACATCCGTACCTGGGCTCAGGCGCATGACGTGACAGCAGACGACGCGATTGCGGTGGGACTTCACGCCAAAGCCCAAGAGTTTCGAGAACGGGGCGGTATTTTATACCCACCCGCCGAATAGCGGATTCAATACCGCACTCCTGGAATTTTAAGAAGAAAGATCCGTGGACCCAAAAGTGGTGGCACGGATCTTTTTGTTAAATGCGCTCACCCCAAAGAGGGGTTCAAGCCTAAGCCGTGTCAAGGGCCAAGTGCCCATAAACCCATCAGACACCAACGATTTGATAGCCTTGCTCAACAAGACGCACTAACGCTTCACCTGCGAGTTCCATGGTAATGCCGCGGGCGCTCACTTGTTCCGTCACCCCATATTGATCGGCATTGGCGGGACATGCGGCTAAGGGAACCTGGGCTCCGGTCAATGTCGCGAGTGCCTCGTCGATGGCAGCGTCGCCCACGGAAGCAAGGCGCACGCCCGGACCAAAGAAATAGACCTCGACATCCTGATTGCGGTGGGTTTTGAGGCGTCCTGCCAGGATGAGATTCGCCAAGGCCTTGTCCCGCAAGTCGGGTCCTGCCGTTATCCAAAAAGCAATTTTTGCCATAAGCGCCTCCTTAAAAATAGCGATAAAGAGAACCCCATAGTGAAATTTTCATTGCCCTCTATCACTATATCGTGATTAACTTCAACATACAAGGTTAATTGCGCCCTATAATCCGTGCTAAGATCATCAATCTTGCGTTTTTTGAGAAATGTCATGACGCCCATCAAGGCCGTTTTCTTCACTTATCCCTGACCCCTGGGAGAAGGGTTCAGCCTAATGGAAATACGTGCCTGATACGTGCTGATATGTGCTTTTCGAGCAGGAATTTTGTTAATAAATGGCGAATAATCCCTAAATCAAATATCATTCTTATTACATGGATAATCGGGGGCATATGCCGAGCATGGCATTATGACACGCATTGTTTGTCGCCATGCATGGTCGAAAATCCGATCAGCTGATGAATGTGCCATACACGACAATCAATTCGGGGAAGGATTTACGGGAGCAACGAAGGTAGGAAAATCCCATGACGTGGCTTGCCAATTCAGCTTTTGAAGAATCTGACCGATTTGTCGGCCGTGAAGATGAACTCCGGCAGTGGAGGATGTGGCTGAAAGACCTTGCGCCGGCAACACAACTGTGGAATGTCCACGGTATTGCCGGTATGGGGAAGTCGACCCTTCTCTGGCAATGGATGGCGGCCGCTCATCGCGAACAGATTCCGTCGATATGGATGGACGGGCGTTCTTGCCCTAAGCAGCCGATTCAGTTTTTAGATTATCTCTTTGAAATGACGGGGAAGCTCTTCCCGCTCAGTCCGCGAAATCCAAGGGCTTGGCCGGGTCGGTTCTTGTGGGTGATTGATAACTTTGACGACCTGGAATTGCTGGAAGGCTGGCTGCGTGAGGATTTGATTGGACGGCTGCCAGAGGTGGGCGGGCTATTAGTCGTTGCGTCCCGACGCGGATTATCCCCCCACTGGCTGGTGCATCCCATCTGGGCGCCGCGCATTACGAACGTCTCGTTGGGACCTTGGGCACAAAACGAAGTGCGCAGTTATTGCCGTCAACTGGGATTGCCGGCGACCGATGAATTAGAACAGATGTTGCGTCCTTTACAAGGCCATCCGTTGTCCTTGGCCGTTGCGGGTGAGTATTTGATGCGGCGGGGCACCGTGATGAGCCAGCGGGACTACTCCTTTCTAGAACCGCTGACGGCGGAGTTGTTACGCGAGGTCACCGACCCCGGACTGCGTTCTTTTGTGGATGTTTTAACGGTGTTGCCGGTAGCCAGGCAGGATATGATTGCCCGGATTGCCGCGCCTTTGATCATCAGCGCCGCTCAATATCGGGACCTCAGCCACTTGTCTTTCGTTCGAGTAGCTCCGGGCGGCATTGCGCTGCATGATGTGGTTCGCTCTCAACTTTTGGCGTACATGCAAGAACACAATCCGGTCTCCCTAAAACGCTTGCGGCTCAAGGCGTTGGATTCGTTAGGGACGTTATACCGCCAAAGTGAGGGCCCTGAACGCCATCACTTAGCTTACTTGCTGCTGGAGATTACGGCGCAATCTTTACCGCTTTCCAGTCCATATGCCAATATTGCGGCCGTTGATGAAATTGTGCGCGAAAATCAATTAAAATCCGGAGATCTCGAAGTTCTTCATCACCTGTTGGACGAGTGGGGAAGACAAAGTCTGAACATGCCCAGCAGTGCTGTCGCGCACGCTTTTCTCAATGGCATTGTGGCCCGTTTTGATGGAGACATTCGAGTATTTCGCGAACCCAGTGGAGATCCGGTGGCATTTTTTGCAACCTTGCCCCTGTACCGACAAACCGTTCAATTTGTCGAACACTATGTGCCTGGCAGCATTGACAAATATTTTCCTGATGAAAAAGTATTTCCCTCTGAACGTCAAGAGGCCGATACGTACTTTGGCACCCTGGTGGGAGTGAGTCAAAATCATCCCCGCTACCAGTCCCGCGATTTACTGGGGATTCTGATTCGCGACGGTCTCTCATTTTTAGGACGGGGCTTACGCGGCGTAATTGGGGTGAGTGAACCGAATTTGAAACGCTTACTCCAGATTTTAGGATTTGTTTCCCATCCCGTCGATGAGGGGGGTGACGTGGAAGCATTCACTCTCGACATGCGCGATCGCGATTTTTTATTGTGGGTCGGTTCGATTATGCGTGCGTTAAATCGGCCCTTTCGGGCAAATTCCTACGCTGTTGATGAAACTCGGTTGCGTAATGTTTTGAAAGTCATTCAAGATCCGTTGGCATTCCGCCAGAGC
>JAKADI010000178.1 GCA_021820675.1 Bacillota bacterium
CACCTTACCACTCGGCGTGTCTGTAAGTTCTGGCTCACGGACCTGACATTCAGGAGTTACTAATCCACACCTCGGCGCGAACGCACAATGTTGAAGACGATGATGTAAGTCCGGCGGTGTCCCCGGCACTCCACCAAACTGCAGTCCATTGCCTCCGATTCTCGGCAGTGCCTGCATAAGTGCACGCGTATACGGGTGCCATGCCTGTTCCAGAAGACTGTCCGTGGTGTTTTCTTCAACAATCTGACCAGCATACATCACCAGTACACGGTCACATAATTCCAGAACCAAGCCCAAATCATGACTAATTAACAGGACAGAAAACTGCTCGTGTTGGCGCAACTCCGTCAAGTTATCCATTATTTGCCGTTGCACAACCATATCGAGTGCGGTGGTAGGTTCGTCTAAAATCACCAATTTCGGATGCAAGAGAAACGCCATGGCAATCACTACGCGTTGCTTCATGCCACCTGATAACTCATGGGGATAGCGTTTTAGCGTGTTGCGCGCGATATGCGCCATGTCGAGAACATCCATGGAGCGTTGGAGGATCTGTGCACGCGATAACGAGGTATGCTGCATCATAACATCACGAAACTGAGCCTCTATCGTCATTACGGGATTGAGTGCGTTCATGCCGCTCTGTAGAACAATCGCGACATCACGCCACCGGTGTCGGCGCAACTCTTCGTCGGGCATTGTCATCCAGTCTTCGCCGTTAATCACGATGCTTCCACCGCGAATATACGCTGGGGGACGCTCGAGACGTGCTATCGCAAAGCCTAGGGTAGATTTTCCACACCCAGATTCACCCACCAGACCGACAAACTCTTGATGCTGAACTTCTAGCGACACATTGCGCACAGCAAAAACCGGTGCCTTTGTCCCGTAATTGACCTCAAGATGGTCAACTGATAACACCGTCATTCTTCCGCACCCCCTAAGCGAGGATTAGCAATTCTGTCAAACCCAAAATTAATAAGAACCATCGACATACCGAAGAGAGCAATACAGAGACCAGGCGCTAGAATCCAAGCCCACTGCCCGCTGAGCAAAGCGGAAGCATTTTGCGCCCAATACAGCATCGTTCCCCATGACGCCTGGTTGGGATTACCTAGTCCTAGAAACTCTAACCCCACTGAGGTCAACAAACCATATTGAGAAGCGCCTAAAAATCCCGCCATCACCAATGACAACATATTTGGCAAAATCTCCCTCATCAAGATACGCATTGTCGAATCCCCAGCCAGCTTAGCCGCGAGAACATAATCTCGTGTCCGTAACGATTTCACCTGGGCTCGTAACACGCGTGCTCCCCATGGCCATCCTGTCAGTCCGACAATGATAATGATTAGAGTACTTCCGCGCCCCGGCGCATACGAAGCCAATACGATCAGCAGCGGCAATGCAGGAAGGACCAGAAAGACGTTAGTTAGAAAGGATAACCCATCATCACCGGCGCCCTGCGAGTACCCTGAGAGAAATCCTATGAATACCGCGATGAGAGTCGCGATCAGCCCTGTGGCTAATGCGGTAATTACGGAAATCCCCGTGCCTACTAAGAGTTGGCTTAAAACATCCTGACCCTCCTGTGTAGTTCCGAGCAGATGTTGTAAAGAAGGTCCCATCATGGTGGGGAATGACGTATTAGACGCTGAGTACGGAGCAATAAGTTGACCAAAGATAGAAATCAGAATAAATGTCGAAAACACGATGAGCCCGACACGTGATTTGCGGTTTGACCACAGGATGTTAAAGTACGTTCGCCACGTTGACGAGTGTCCCTTTGACAAATCCGAAACTTCTGAAGTGCCTTCTGGCTCCGTCATCAAATTCTGCATTTTTAGTCCCTCTCTTCTCCATACCGAACGCGTGGATCAATTAATACATACAGTAAATCAACAATAAAATTGGCTACGACCACACATGTAACAATTACCAAAAAAATTCCTTGCATCAAGGGATAATCTTCGTTAATAACCGCGTTATAGAGTAAGTTGCCCATCCCGGGATACCCAAAAACGACCTCCGTTAACAACGATCCTGCCACCACAAAACCCAGCGCCATGCCAAAACCCGTAATGTTGGGAAGAATCGCATTGTGAGCCGCATACATAGTGGCAATCCACCGGCTTTTCAAGCCTTTTGCTTGAGCCAAGAGGACATAATCCTCTCCCAAGGTATTAATCATGTTGTTACGCATCCCAATTAACCAACCGCCCACAGAACTGACAACAATAGTAAGAGCGGGCAAAACACCATGACGAATAACGTCCGTGATAAATCCTAAGGAGAATACCGGCGTTGCTCCCGGCGTATAACCCCCTGACAACGGAAACCAATGCAAAATAAATCCCATGATGTAGACTGCCACTAACGCAAACCAGAAATAGGGAAAAGTATTGAGGAAAGCCGCAATAGTCGTTAAAAGTCCGTCCGTCGTCGTATTTCGACCCCAGGCCGCTATCACTCCCAGTGCCGTCCCCAAGGCAAAGCTGATAATCGTCGCAATACCAACAAGTCCCAATGTCCATGGTAAAGCACGCTCGATTAATTGTGCTACGGTATAGGGGAAGTAGGAAAATGACATCCCGAAGTTCAAGTGAACCACTTCCCCTAAATAGTTCCAGTACTGAGTCAACAAACTGGCATGGGATATGCCGAGCATAATATCAATACTATGAAGAGCGGCTGGATTCAAGGGATGTCCTTCGCCCGTGAACTTTGCAATCATGGCTTGACCAGGATTACCCGGCATAAGACGGGGAATAAGGAAATTTAGCGTAACAGCCACCCATAAAGTTGCGATTAAGAGAAGCGTTCGCTTAAGAAAAAACCGCATAAGAAGCCCTCCCTCATTGCTGCTGACGAATCGGAGTACACTGCCTGTCAATGAGAAAAATGTCGGGGAGACACAGTAGAATCTCTTGGCCATGACAGGAAGATAGCTCATGCCCCTGGCAGTCCAGTTAGTATTTCTCTCATTGAGTATTCTTTTTAGTCAAGAGTGCAACATTCGAACACATCGCGAATCAACAATTTAAAATTAGAGAATACTGGCATACAAGTGGATAATCGGCAACGTTAAAAAAGAACAAATGGTGATGAATCATCTAAATACTCGGTATTTAGATGGCTAAATACTCTTTGTAGGTGCTGAGCCAATAGCTTCATGCCTGCAGCTTCGCTCGCTAAATGTCCCACGACAACGAGTCCCAAATACGAGCCTTGCAATACCGCATCCCGAACATACTCTGGAGCCTCCCACTCCGGTCCTTCCCCCACAATGACCACATCAAGCTTCGCCTGCCTAAAAAATGGAATCACGAGGGCACCTGTTCCTGAGTAGCCTGGCAACAGCCCGATGCGGCGGCAAGACATGTTTAAATCTCCCACGACGCGAACAAAAGGCACCCGCAAGCGTTGTTTGACATACCCCGCTAAAGTCTTGAGCGACATTTCAGGTATCTCCAGAAGATGGGTTTGAAAGGGTAAGGTCGTCGCAATCGTAGAATTCGTTACGTATGAATCCCAGTCCAACTCGTGAACCACGGCCTGCGCGATCCAGTCGGGGTCTCTTCTGTGCAGCGTATCGTGCAACCGAAAAAGAGCCATGTGAGCATCGGCCAAAATTTGCATCTTATTAAGATAAACGGGATCGTCCACAGCATGCGCATCTGGCCGATGGTTATAGAAGGGCGATTCATGCGCAATGACTAGGTTGATATGACGTTGACACGCTCGCTGGAGAACAGCCACCGTCGGCATAAAAGTCGTGGCAATACCCGTTACCTCATTTTCGTCGTTTCCAGAGATTAGGGCATCCACCGTGTTTTCCGGTCGACTGCCCAAACTCTGGAGGTGGTGAATCACTTCAAGAATTTTCACGACAATCATGCCCCCTAACCCACCACGGCGCAACACTGTACCAACTATTTGACAGAACGTTATCGGCTCGGCTTACTTAGACCCGGTAAAGAGGAGTCAAAAACCCTTCTCTGTCCACCCACCGTTTCCGAAAATTACTTACTTCACAGGGCGCAAATGCGTCACAACGAGGAGATTATCCGGATAAGCGTATACTTGTCCTGGAGCGTACGGATTTTTCGCAGTTGGCCACCCTGTATAGTGTGTTGTCGTATTCTGGAACCAAAATACACCATAGTCATAGGGTATCACGGGCACTTGAGTTAATACGATTTTCTGTAGCTGATACATGATTTTCTTCTGTAGCTGCGGATTAGTCGTTCTTGCAAATTCGCTGAGCAATTTGTTGGTAGTCGGATTATTCCAACGCTCATAATTGCTGGGTGCCACGTGACCAATCGGCGCAGTTTGCGCACCGTCTAATTCTTCGTAGTAAACAAAGTATGGTTCCGGAACCCCAATCGCTGCTTGCAGCGCCATCTCGTAACTACCCGTTTGTACATTATCGGTGACCGTGGTTGGCGATGGGGTAATCTCGTCAACAGTTATTCCCAGTTTTTTGAATGAGTCCACCATAATTTTGCCGTCCTGAATAATGTCCGTCCATCCTGCTGGAACTTCCAGGGTCAGCGTAATGGGCTGCCCATTCGGTGCCAACAGCTGTCCATGACTGTTTCTTTTCAGCCCCATTTTGGCCAATTCCTTCGCAGCTTTTGCCGGATCATAATGGTAGTCATATCGCTTAAAAAGTTGGGGATTGAGCCAGTTATTCATGGTGGGCGGCAACAGCGACTGGTGGTCCGGTGTCATCATATTGTATTCTGCTTTTGAGACAATCTCCTTACGATTAATGTCGTAGGCCAGAGCCTTGCGGAAGTCAAGTTGATTAAATGGCCACTTCGTCAAATTCATAAATAAGGTCCAAGGGCTAGATGGTGGCTGGAACGAATGGTTTGTGGCTGGATTCTTATCGATGAATAGCTTCTGCATATTCGGAATGAAGGATTGAGCCCAGTCAACCTGGTCGCTCACTAACCATTCGTCGACTGAAGTATTTCCCGTCACCCCTCGGAATTCCATTTCGGGGACTTTGATTTTATCTTTTTGCCAATAGTATGGATTGTCCTTAAGGTCATATTGCTCTCCCGTAAAGGATGACACCATAAAAGGACCCGTGCCAACGGGGTGAGGATCGGTGAATGTTACGGGATTTGGCACACGGCTAAACTGGTACTCGCTCACAATAGGAGTCGTCGCGATATAATACCACTCCGGAATGTTGACATGAGAAAATCTGAAAGTCACAACATTTCCTG
>JAKADI010000179.1 GCA_021820675.1 Bacillota bacterium
CCTCGATAGTCTGGCGATCGAATCGACGCCGTCGCCCTGCGGTACGTAAGGACCCGGAATGTTCTGCACTTGGCATAATGACACCTCCTAGAATATTCCTTCCGGGGGAAGCGTCCCCGACTATTCGGACGGCCACTTCCTCCGGACAAGTGGGATTTAAGGCTGAAAATGGGGATCCAGATCCCAAAAACTGACAAAGCGATCGCGAAATTCCTGGCTCAATTCCATACTCGATCGATACATGTCACGAACTTGATCGGAGGCTTGATGCTTCACGATCCGCTCCCGCTCTGTTTGGCACCATGCTTCAAAGGGTTGACCTCGTGTCAACCGTTGTTGCCGGATTTCTCGCCGTAATGCGTCCGTCGCTTCAGGATCCCATTCGACTCGCCCATTTCTAACCGTGGCCACTACTCCATAAAGGCTGCGGGCGTAGTCCTCCGTAATCGATTGGTCTTCGATGTCTTGACACACAGCGGCTGGATCGCGACCAAGCGGGTCCCCGACTCCTGGGCCTCCACGAAGGTAGTTAAGATAGAGATCATAGTTTTCAAAACTTTCTTGGGTCGTTGTTCCTGTCGGGCTGCGAAAAACTTCCCGCGCATCGACCTGTGCCTCAAACTCCCGCGCATCCGGATCCGCATCTCCGGTCGGATACGGCCTCTTTTGGTCAAAACGTGTCGCCAAATCGGTACCATGGGCGGCCAAAGAGTAACCCGTCGCTCCCGGATAACCCCCAAACAACCCGCTGTCACTGTGCATAAAGCCATTACCCATAAAATACATGACCCAATTGCGGGTGCCCCACACCAATCGGAGACTTTCGTAGCCTAAACCCCCTCGAAACTTCCCAGCGCCTCCCGTATTGGGCTTGGCTCGCCGGCCGAGAAAGGGTAAAGGCTCGGTCACTTCCCAAATTTCCATATCACCCTGGTCCGCCTCCGGATTCCACACGGCTGCCCCATGATCGGTACCATCTCGCACAGCACTGGCCCCGGTTCCTTCCGCCGCTGATTCAAAGCTGTTCACCGCATGCAATCGTCCATACTGATCAATGCCGCCGCCTTGAAGCCAGTTACTGGTATTGGCATTGCCCGCGTTCACCTCTTCCCAGTATCCCCGCGCGTAATATCCACGGGACAAGGCCTGCCATAACGGTGCCCATGCCGAGACCAGAAAATGCCACGAGTACGCATGGGCCGAGCGCACCGTGCCGGTATTGGCCCAGGTTCCTTCAGGAAAGTCAAATTGGCAGGCATAATAGGCTCCGTCATTCACTTTCTCGTTAGCCATGATGGTTTGGGTCAGCAGCACCCAAATACCCCCTTGCATCCCCGCTGGCGTGCAATTAAAGGAATGCCACCCCCATTCGTTGGCCCCATCGAACGACACGGAAAAATGGCCATTACCGCCGATAGTGACTTTGCTCGGTGCGTGCATCATAGAATTCTTACGCGCAAAGTCTGGGACCTCCACGTGTTCTTCGCCATAAGGAACGTCGACAAAAGAAACGCCCTGGTATGTGCCCGGAACCAACATCGTCCGAATGGCATTGACAAATCCCTGCCGGCCATCTTCGACAGCCTCTCGCATAAACTGTTTGAACGTGTCAATGCCTTCTTCTTCAACCAGTTTTAAGACCGTATTCCGAATCATCATGTCAGCCGTAATGCGTGTTTTTTCATCCAGACTCCAAAAACTGGGGGTGCGAACCGAGCGCTGAGATTCAATCAACCAATCTTTGTTAGGCCGGAAGTTTTGGCCCGTCTTACGGGCTGTAATGTAATAGCCATCGCCATAGCGCTCGACGATCCCCGTTGGCATGCTGCCTGGTGCCACGGCCCCCATATCAATGACATGGGTCACAGTTCCCGCCCAACCCAGTAATTCGCCTTCATAAAATACAGGCAGAAGCGTCGCAATATCGCAGGGATGAACATTTCCGACATGGCAATCGTTGTTTGTGAACAAATCTCCTTCATTAATGCCCGGATCAGTCTCATAGTCATTTTGAATCATGAACTTGATGAATTCGCTCATGGTATGGACATGCACGATAATACCGGTTGACAGCGAAACCGAGTCGCCTTCGGGACTATAGAAGACCGAACAGAGTTCGCCTTCCTGCTCAACAATGGGGGAAGCGGCAATGCGTTTCGCGGTTTCCCGGGCATTAACCATACCCGCCCGCAGGCGGGCAAAGATTTTCTCATAACCAATGGGGTCCGCTTCTTTCAGCGGAAGGTGGTCAAGTCCCCAATAATGCCCAGTCTTCTGAACTAAC
Source organism: Bacillota bacterium (assembly GCA_021820675.1). Taxonomy (GTDB): domain Bacteria; phylum Bacillota; class Sulfobacillia; order Sulfobacillales; family Sulfobacillaceae; genus Sulfobacillus. The sequence continues at coordinate 2,285 of JAKADI010000179.1, forward strand.
TCTTGCCCTTGCTGATACATCATTTTGAGGGGAATGCGTCGGCCCGTCCGCAAGTCCCAACCAATCGGCGTTGCGATCTCTTTTTCGCTGCTTCCGCTAAACAATTCTGTCGCCATCGCGTATGCTCTCCTTTCTCAATACCGCTCCCAAAGATCCGCTCATACTTATTCCATAGGATTTAAGTGAAAGACTAAATGGCGATCGAGACGGGCCTCATAACCCTCAGGAATCACAAGTGTCGTCGACGGAGACTCCACAATAGCCAAGCCGTGAATCACATTTCCTGCCCGACACTGAGTCATATCCCAAATCGTGGCTTCCTGCCAGCCACTCCGTGTATACACTGCCCGCTGTCCCTTGCACGCCGGGAAATTGTCCGCAGGTTGTAGGTCTTCATCCGGCAATTTTACCCGCGGCATATCACCGCGGCCCCGGACGGTTACCGCCATCAGCCGAAATCCCAATTCCGATGATCGGGCGGCTTCAGAATAGACACGGGTATAGACATTCTCGAACGCTTCTAACAACCTCTCTAGGTCCTGCTGCGATTGGATCCGTGCCACAGGGGATTCGACTTCCAAATCGTTTAATTGCCCTTGATACTGCATACGGAATAAATAGCGGGTGCTGACTTTTCCGGCATCGTACTGCCCCCTGACAAATTCCTCGCGGACAAAGCCCTCAAGTTCTTCCCAGGCCTGGTTCATCGCATCGCTTATGGATTCCCACATGTTATCCTTCAGGGTCCGCGGAATATCGATCAACATCGTCCGGTCGTAGCGATATTCGAAATCGGCAGCCCCACACCCAAAAGCCGAGAAACCTGCCGCCCACGCTGGTACCAACATATCCTCAAATCCCAGCTTGGCTCCGTAACCCACCGTGTGTAGCGGTCCGCCGCCACCATAGGATAGGAGGGCAAAATTAGCCGGGGCATAGCCTTTACCCAAGATCTCTGCTTCCAACGCATTTTCCAAGCGTGATTCCAATAATTCAACCACGCCTAAAGCTGCATCATAGACATCGAGTCCCAAAGGTTCGGCCACTTGCGTCCGCACCGCTTCGATGGCTCGCCGGCGGTCGAGTTTAATGTCCCCACCCAAAAAGAAGTCCGGATTAATAATCCCCAGGGCCACATGACAATCGGTAACGGTGACCGTATCAATACCGCCCTCGGGATACGATACGCCGACACGGTAGCCCGCACTGTCCGGTCCAATTTCCAAATTGCGCAACACCGGATTAAACCGCACAAAGCTGCCCGTACCCGCTCCTACGGAATCGATGTCCACGGTCGGAATCGTCATTAATAATCGTGCCAGGGTTGGGGTCGGATCAATAGCGAAGTCCCCATTAACAACGAGCCCCATGTCGAAACTCGTTCCCCCAATATCGGTGCATGCCAAATTTTTCAGCCCCAGTGCTTCACCTAAATATTTCGCCCCGACCACGCCGCCGATGGGTCCGGAGATCAAGGTTCGAGCCAATTCTCGCGCATCAATCCCAATGGTGCCCCCGTGCGCGGCCATGACTCGTAATCGAAAAGGAGCCCCCAGTGCTTGTGCCGCGGTTTCAACACTGCGCATTTGCCCCCTGGACGGCTCCGCCGCCGATGCCTCAATCACCATGGTATTAATCCGGGGCACCTCCATTCGGACCGGATAGTACTCACAGGACAGAAATATCGGCACGTGTTGACCGCGGGTGGCCATAACTGCTTCGGCGATTTCTTTGACGCGTTTTTCATGTTGTTCATTTAAATAAGAATGCATCAAGACCACCACAACGGCTTTCACCTGTTGGTCCAGAAGTTCGACTACAGCTTGCTCAACGTCCTCCTCATAAAGCGGAATGATGACTTGGCCAAACATATCCACCCGTTCTCGAACACCCCGAATCAATCGGCGCGTCACAAGCGGGGGGTCATAATGGTGGGTGTTCACATGCAACCGGTCGGAATACGAGTACCCTAAATAGCTTTCAATGCCGCGCCTGAGCCGCATCGCATTGTCTTCGGTGCCAGCGTTCACAATCAGTCCCACCGTCTGAGTCTTTCGTTGCACCAATCGATTTAACATCCCTGTTCCCGAGTACACACCGGAGATCAAAGACGAAAAGACATCCTCGGGCTGGGATTCCCAGTATTGCAGCGCATCGCGAGACGACTTCAATACCCCCAAGGATTCGTCGTCTGGGGTCGTTTGGGCTTTTCCCACGACAAAATGGCCCTGATCATCGACAAATATGGTGTCGGTCATTGTTCCGCCCGCATCAATGGCCAGAATTTGGGGTGTCGGCATGATATAACCTCCTTCAGCGAATCACCTGTTAATGATTGAAGGATGAGAATTGTCTGTGATCACCCTTCACTTTCTATGTGCGCCAACCGTGCCAATTCCCCCTATCCCATGTTGATAAAATTTTGGTATGAACAAAGAGATTGACGGTATCACGCGCCGACCGTGTTGCAGACAACAAGACACACCATGATACGCCTAGCCATCATTCTTAACGGGGTGACAGATTGCGTGATGCACAAGCCTGATATGGATGAGACAAAAGAGACCCTGGTACGAAAGACTCGACCTGGTGCAGTATGATTGTGTTGACCAAGACTCAATGCACAGCGATAGGATCCGGAAATATGTAACTATCCCCGTCACGACTGGTCCCTTCTCTCCCACGGTTGAACCGAGCGTCAGCAATTAGATGCCGAAAACTTCACCAGGAGACGCCATGCCGCAGGTTCGGGGCACTCACACCCATGAAGAAGGGGACTTCGGATATCTGATTAGGATGACCCTCGGCGGAGATCCTAACACCACCGGGACACGGTCATCCCTTGCGGGATTTTCCGCCGCACAGGACTAAATTCCTTGCAGCGCAAGGGATTTATGAGTGTGATTCGTATGATATAACGGGCTTACATCGGAAGCAGGACCCGAAAAAACAGATCG
>JAKADI010000180.1 GCA_021820675.1 Bacillota bacterium
GGTTCTTACCTACACTATACCCATTGCGCCCATCGTATTCAAACGAGCGGGGTGGGTTTACTACCGGCACCCGCGCTATATAAGTCCCCAAAAGCTGGACTACGAATCTTCAACCGCTGTGTCGTCCGAGTCTTGAAACCCAAACGGATAGCGCGCTACCGGCGCGGCCTTATGCAAGGTCCCGATCGCAGTATCGATCCATCGGCTATTGTCGCCGTTATCCAGTAGATGCAAGGATGAACTGACCACACCGTCCCAGCGGGAAAACGCGAAGAGGCCGATCATTTGCGTCAACGCGTACTGGAATTCCGTGGTGAGGTCTTTCGCGCCGGTTGCGCGATGGGTGAGTTCGTGGAGCAAGGTTGCGACCCATTGAGTGGGATCGTCCAGCAAGCTTTCGCGCAGGTAAATGGCGTCTTCTTGGCTGTCGTAAAGGCCGAGCGTGCGGTCCTCTTGATCATCCGGGGTATAGCTGTGTACGGGAACGTCCGCCGGCAGCCATCCGATCCTTTGCGCCGCTTGCACGTAGGTTTCCCATAGTTTTTGTCGCTGCTCGCTGCGTTGATGCTCACGCTCGGCTTTCGTGGGTCGTTTGTGACCGACACGTGTGCTTTGCGGAATTCCCACGCGGCGCAGTAGCGCCTCGACCCCATTGGGCAGGGTAGGTGTGAGATGGTATCCCACGTACTGCGCACGCACGTTGGCATCGGATAATGCATCGCGGACCGCCAACTTCGTTCCCCAACAGGCCCGGGCCGCGTCCCGCCACAAGGCATAGTTTTCACGGGGAACGCTGGGAGTGACGCGGAAATCAAACGCGTCAGGGTGCCGGGCGGCAGCTTTGAAGTACGTGCTGAGCGTATCGGCATCGGTCATCTCAGCCCACACCTTCGCCACGGCGTTGGGATACTGCCAGCGGTTTTTCACGAGGGATGCATCCATGTATTCGCTCAAATCATAGGCAAAGGCGTAAGGTTCCTCATGGGCGAGGGCCATGCCGCGAAAGAATAGAGCGTTGCTTCCTTCGATGAGCCCGCCCGCCAAGGGTTCACGGGGTTGGAAAGCGAGAAACCGCTGGCGCAATGTGTGTACTTCTTTAGCTGTAGCCTCCGGAATTTCGATGCTCGTTCCGCGTGTTCGGGTGTTCTCGGACCAGGAGACGGTCCAGAGGGGAATGTTCCACGGCGGTTGGGGTGTGAATGCGGCGAGGTAGGTGCGTCCGACGGTGTGGATGACAATCCCTTGCGGAACCAGGGCGGTGAGTCGCACCCAGGCTTCTTTGAGGCCGGTGCCGAATTGCCCAATACTGCGGGTGGGTTTGTCGTGCTGACCTAACAGGAGGTGTTCGGGTTTGATGCCGGGGCCGTGATCCTCAATAAAGAGCGTATGGGGGACTTTCATGAGGTCCACGGCGGTGGGGACTTCATAGCTGATAGTGGGTTCGCCCGCATCAATCGCATTGGCGGCAAGTTCCATGAGCGCATCCATCCGCGTCAGATGCGCTGCATAGTGGTCGGTGATGGGGAAGGTCCAACTAGATCCATCGTCTGCAGCAGCCGGCGCAATGTTGTGAAGCTGCAATTGACGAAGGGGCGGAATGCCAGCGTTGTATAGCATGACTTCGAAGTGCGTCGGCAAGTTCCGCAGGAGTGTGTATCCGGCAACTGTAGCCCGGGCAGCGTCATCCAACGTATCGCGGTCTGTCCACAAGACCGGTTTAGTCCACGCTTGACCTGCCGCGCGTGACAAAAATGGTGGTGCAGTGCGCGGCCACGGGAGCGTAAACTCCCGGGCTAAGGCGGTGGGATTCCATGCCTTCAGTAAGGCAATCCAAGCGGCTTCCGGCGCGGATACCCAAAAGTTCAGCAATGTGGCTGTCAGCTTGTCCGAATCGACCACGGTGCGGTCCCGGTTGGTCAGGGTCTTGTCCGTCATTGTGTACGTGAAAGGGCTGTTGATATCGGTGGCCTTGAGTCCATTGATGAAGATCGCGCCGCCGGGTGTGTAGAGGTTCGGGGCGACCTGCGTATAGTGGTCTGGATTCCAGAATAACGACTGGGCCGCGTCCCACTCGTCCGGTGTGCAGGCCACGGTGACGGAGGTGCCGCGTGTGCGGGTGTTGGGGGTCATGGTCAAGACCAGCACCGGCCGCGACCCATAGGCCGCTTTGACTTGGAACGAAGGGACAATGGAGAACCCGACAGTGTCGACCTGGCAAAACCGCTGCTCGGCCGCGGCGCATTTGAGCGCGAGTTTGAGGCCTTCACCAAATTGGCCGATCGCGTCATCACCCTTCACGCTTACACCTAAGAGCAGATGTTCGCGCGACAGGCCGGCTCCTCCGTCGGAAATGGTCAAATGGCCGGTCGCCGCGTCGAAGACGGCTTTGGCCTGCCCGACGTCGAGCGCATTGCTATAGAGTTCACGAATCGCATCGACTATCGTCCAGTGAGATACGTAGGACTCAACTAAGGGGTAAACGAGTTCATCTGAAGCAGGTGACATGACAACACTTCCTTTTTCCATGAATCGGCCAATACGAAAGGCTGCCCCCAGCAGGGCAGCATTCGGTCAAAAGAAGTCTGCGTGCGCGATGATCGGCTCAGACTGCCGCTGAAACCGTGTGAGTTCGAGCCATGTGATCATGCGCCGTACAGGGACGGTGGCTGATCGCGGATCTCGAGTCCGATGCTGGGCGCACTCATAATGAAACGGCCATCGACGAGTGCCTGTCCCGCAATGCCCAGACGGTCACGACAGACCTTTACGGCGTCTGCCTCGGACGGGGCGGCACGAACGCTGCCTAAGAGAAGGAGTCTTCAATCGTCTCTCCCAACTCTTCGAGCTCCTGACGGCCGCGGCCATTAGGCCAACCACAAAAGCAACGGACCAGGCCTTTGTGGTGGCCGCACTGCACACAAATGTCGGCACCACAATAGCGGTCGTAGTCATACTTATGCTGACATGCCATAAGAGGATCTTCCTTTCGTGAGGATAGTAGGATTAGCGCATGTGACCCAGGGGTTTCGATAAGTCTTCCGCGAACCAACGACGGTGCTCACACCACCAACCGAAACGGCATTCCGAATCCAACAAAAAGCGCCGCAAGCGCGGCGCTGTACGGAGATAGGCATTTATTGCCCGTCCGGTGCGAGATGTCGCAACATGTCAAGGAAGTCATGATGCGCCCCATTCACGCGGACAAGGATGTCATTGCGCAACTGTAGCAAGCGTCTAATGAGGGAGGCGGGGAGGCCGTCGACCCGTCAATGAATCGCAAGAGCCATTAGAGCCCTATCCAGAACTCGGAGACCCGGGCGTGTTCATTGCCGACTTTACTCGAGAGCCGCGCACACATACGGGTCACGTATTATACGTTCATGCGGATCTTTCCCAGCCCGGTTCTTGGTCATTCACCGATAAATTTAGTGGATATTTGGGCGTAGGTCCGAAGCGCACCCACAGAAATTTGGGGGGTTATCGAACGAATGGACTGCAATAGTACCGGGGATCACCGCGCGGGAGACCACCGATTCCATAGGCGGCCGGCGTTGGTGGCGGGTGACGCGGCATCGCATCGAAATCAACGTCGATTCCGCGCTACCGTTCGGTAAAGTTTGGATTGCCCGCGTGCCCCTTGCCCTAGGCTGGCCCGACGCGGAAACCCGGGTAGATTTGTTTCGGCGCGGCCTCTTTCGCCCAGGGCATGAGCGGATGCTCTTCTAACCATATCCCGAGCGACAGTTGGTGCAACCCGCCGGACGCGGTGTTAGCGAAAAGCTGGTGCTAAGAGGACGTAATGTCACCAGGAATGGACGTATGGGGTGCTTTAGCAGGTCGCCCGAGGAGAAAACCCTGGCCATAGGGAACGCCAAGGTCGCGCAAAGTGCGTAGTTCGTCCTCCGTTTCGATGCCCTCCGCCACCATCTTGACGTCTAGATGGTCGCACATGGATACCATATGGGCCACGACAATGCGGCGGTCGCGATCCTGGTGCAGTTTGGAGACGACACTGCGGTCGAGTTTGACGATGTCTGGCCGAAGCGCCAACAGAGCTCCGACACCGCTGTACCCTGCGCCATAATCGTCCAGCGCAATTCCGAAGCCCGCGCGTCGCCAGCATTGGACTTCGTCCATGAGCGCCAGGTTGTCCATGATCGGTTGGCGTTCGGAGACTTCGATTACCAGACGACCAGGCTCTACGGACACGTCGGGCGGCACAATCGATAGGGGACCATGAGTAATGTCGACATTGATGAATAATTGGTGTTTCGAAGGAATATCCGCCAGCCGTCGAACAGCAAGGTGACGGGTATGCGCTTCCAATTGCGCGCGCTGATTGGTGCGCGTCGCTTCGGCAAAGAGGGCCGTCGGCGACTCCCATGGGGAGCCTTCAGGGCCACGTAGCAGCGCCTCATGGGCGATAATGCGCCCTGTCTCCAAATGAACAATAGGTTGGAGGGCGATCCATGTCTGCGATATCAAGTTGTCTTGAGGATCGTACCTGAACCGAGTCACTTTATCCCTATTCTCGCCCAATGGTGGGATTCCTTTTCCAAAGAGGTGACAAATTTCACCCCGAATCGTATCGGGGTCTTGAGCTACAGCTGGTGGGAGGAGAGGGGAACCGCCACCGAGTCCACCGATGCCAGCGGGATGCGCAGATGCGCTTGTAATTCACGAGTATCCAAATTGAAAGCGACGGAGGTTGTGGACACCAGGAGGAAGTCTACTAACTGGCCATCTTCCAACTGCTGTACGCGGAGTATTAGCGCATCATCGTCATCGACGTCGCAATGCCATATCTCTTCCCAGGCAAGATGGAACTCGGTCGTAATGTTCGGTAAAGAGACCCGGGCAATTTCATAGGCTAACCGGCGGACGAGTGGCCGGAACGCAAACACTAACGACCACAGTACATTTTCCTGAAGTGTCGGTGTGGATCCGACTAACGTCACGATGCCCGATCGTGCGACGGTATCCGAGGGGCGACGAATACCGGATTCGACCTGTGTGAGCAGTGCGCATGAAATGTTGAGCTGGCGTGCCAGATGTCGGCCGCTTCCCCAACCCGCCTGCTTGCGCGCATTCCGTAATAAAATCCCCCAGCGCCGGGGAATTGTTATGTTCTCGGCATCCATACTTCGCAACCACTCCTTTTTACCAATCGTTGGCCCAAACATCGCCGCCCAGATGGCGCGTTTCCACTCGTGCGCTTCCTGGACACTATCCAA